>JAICPX010000138.1 GCA_025929635.1 Chitinophagaceae bacterium | reverse complement strand
TCGGTGGCCAATGCGTTATTGCGGGCAAAGAGATGAAGTTCAACAGGTCTGCGACTGACGACGGGCAAATATGCTTTTTGTGCGATATCTCCTGAACCGATGATTCCTATTTTTTGCATACGGGGTGTAAGGTATCAGAATAAAAGGAAAAAGGAATATGGAGCAAGAGAGAATGGTTGTGTCCCCACCCTCCGCTCCATGCCTAACTAAATTCGAAACTTGTTTGGGGTTTTCGGCTAAGTTCGATTGGCAGCACGCAAACTGTTGAGGAGACGGCAAGCGTTGATTCTAAAAATCAATACGACAACTCAAAAGCGGAATAATCCCAATCTGCTTCTTAAGTTTTATTGATTCGGTGGTTGGAACATAGTAATACCATCCGGCATTTCTTCTGTTGGTAAGATTTTGAATATCCAATCGCCATTCTAAACTGTATCGGGGCCGGTTAATTTTATAGACCAGTTGAAAATCTATTCTGAAATAATTGGACATCTGATGATCGAAGGCTTCATCCCATTTATATACTTGTCTTTTTTCTGCAATTGATTTTTCAAGATCAATGGGAATGTAACGCCTGCCACCTGTGTGTGTCATCTTTATGTTCACCCCTATCTGATTATGTTGCCTTCCCACTTCAAATTCCTTCCCTGATAAAAGATGAATACTGTAATTACTATTGTAGGCTGTGTTAAGAGTTTGTTCATCCACAGTAAATGTTGATCGGAAAAAAGACCCATTGATTAGGTAGTAAATGTTATTAAAGAATGATCTTTCAAGTGAAATTTCCAATCCATAATTCTCCCCTCTTCCATTGTTGATCAGACTGTCGGTAATAAAACCAGTATCTTCATTGATGGTGGTGTAAATGGATTCCGGATCTGTTTCTACCGGAGCATTGTATAATTTCTGAAAGTACAATTCTGATTTCAAACGATGCTTTGCAGGCAACGTCTGTTCATAAGAAAGAACAACATGATCTGCTCTTGTAAAACCAAGATTCTTATTGATCTGAACTTCATTGGCGCCTGCTTGATGATCACGGGCCAGATAGTATTGAAGATTTTCAATTCGGCTGTGTTTACCATAGGCAAGACTAAGTGATTTATCTTGTGACATCTGCCAGCGAAGTCCTGTTCTTGGCTCAATAGCGTAATCAGATGTTAAACCAAAACGTATGAAATGAAAACCGTAAAATCCAAAGAGTGAAGGCGAAAAATATTGACGCGCATATAAAAATCCCTGGGCTACATTGGTTTTCCCTTTATCATTCTCATTAAAATTTATAACAACTGCATAGGTTGAATCGCCCGGATTAACGGTTCGAAGAAAAAAATTATAATTCAGTTGTGTCATGATCACGCCTGCTTCCGTATAAAAATGGTTTGTTATTTTCTTTCGCATGGAGAGCAGCGCACGTGTATATGATTTGGCATAACGCTCAGTCTGCGCAAATAATCCATCATTTAATCCTGCTACCTCTTTGGATCTAGAAATTCGTGTTCCGGAGTAAGAAACCGATGCGTTCAATATTGTATTTTCATTAAGTCTTTGTTTATAAGACAAACCCAATATGCCTACATCAGAAAAGTTATTATCTAAAATCGATGAATCTGCTTTATTGGATTTGCTCTTCCCGCCTATGCCGAAAAGTGAAAATGTACCTCCATAGGAAGTTGGGTAATTGATTTTAAAAGCGACATCCTGATAGTCTTTATACTGCCCTGCTTCATTCAAATCGAAACCCAGTTTATCCAATACAGATAAAGTCGAATACCGGTAATTTATCAGATACGAAGAAGGATGTTGCTTACTAAACGGTCCTTCGGTACAGGCTTCAACACCGAGAATTCCGGTTTGCAAACTATGTTCTTGTTTTTCATTATTGCCATTACGAAGACTGATATCAAAAACAGCTGACAATGCATTACCGTATTGAGCCGGAAAAGCGCCCGTGAGAAAATCAGAATTACCAACCATGTTAGGACTTAAGACACTAACTATTCCGCCCGAAGCACCTTCTGTTGCAAAGTGATTTGGATTAGGTACTTCAATGCCGTCAATTCTCCACAATACACCTCTGGGAGAATTACCCCTTACCACCAGGGCATTACTATCATCACTTCCACTGCTCACACCCGCAAAGGCCGTGGCCATACGTGCAGGGTCGCCCATACTCCCTGCATAACGTTTTGTGTCTTCAACTGAAAATGTATTACTGCTGGTAAGGTCTAAACACTCACCCGGTATACCATCATTTTTGAGTCCAGTAATGGTCAACTCATTCATCTGCGTTACCGATTCCGAAAGGCCAATATCCAATACAAGTTCTTTTCCCTTTCCTAGTAATAAATTATCTAATTCGCGTGTGTTATAACCTACATTGCTTACTACCAAAGTTATTCTTCCCAGGGTAGCATGGTCAATCTTAAATTTTCCGGTTCCATCGGTTGTTGTTCCAGTCAAAGGTTTGGAGTCTTTTATCAATACAATTGCTCCTGGTAACGGCGTATTAGTAACAAAATCCTTAATCGTACCACGAATAGTTTGGGTTAGCATGGGTAATAACTTACGAAGTATAATGCGGTTTCCTTTCACAATTTTGTAACTGATGCCTAAAGGTGAAAATAGTCTATCCAAAGAAGTGGTTAACGATTCATTTTTTATGTCAAGGTTGATGATGGCTTCTGCTGGAATAACATCATCGCTGTATGTGAATTGTACACCATAGCTAATACTCAGAATGGTGACGGCCTCTCCCAACGCAATGTTGTTCAACACTATCGTGGCCTTCCTTTCTCTCGTAGAATCTATTTGCGCAGTAACAAAACTGGTAGTGAGGAGAAAAAATACCAGGAATATTTTTTGCATTTATTTTGCGTTACATCCTTCACCCTCCAAAACATAAGTGTTGGAATGTTTATCAACTTTAAGGTTTAAGGCAAGACTTATGGCTTCCATCACTTCAGGCAACGTCGGTTCTTTAAAGGAACTCGTAAAACGGCAATTCAAAACGGCCTCATTCTTAACTTCAATATCAGTTTTAAAATAGCTTCTAACGCTCTCCAGCACCTCGCGTAAAGGCGTTTTCTGAAAAACAAGTTCTTTATTTTTCCAGGCGGTGATATTCAGATGTTCTTCAGTGCCTGCGATGAGCGTGTGGTTAGTTTTATTCAATACACCACTTGATCCTGCTGTTAAGATTATGTGATTACCTTCGTCAAGGGTGGCAAAATTTACTTTGCCAGTTTCAACATACACTTCTGTTTGTGTTTCCTTTTTGTAGGCTCTTACGTTGAATGAAGTACCCAGCACTTTGATCTGCGCTTCGGATGTTTTTATAATAAATGGATTTGATGGATTTCGCTTCACTTCAAAAAAAGCTTCACCTGCTAAAGTCAGCTTTCGTACATCACTAAAATCATTCCCGTAGGCAAGACGTGTGTTTTCATTCAACCACACTTTAGAACTATCAGGCAAAGTTATTTGCCGTGTTTGGTTGAAAGCTGTTTCATGTATAATGTCAGTAGTACGAAAAAAAGTAATGTATAACAGGAATGACGACAGCATCAAAAACGATATAGCAGCGGCCACTCTCCAGGTATAAGATATTGTGTTCAGCTTCCTTATCGGTGTATCGTTTCCCCTATTAATTGCCATCTGAAGTTTTTGCCATTCTTCTTCAGTTTGAAAATCAGCAGGTGTTACTTTGTCGTGATCTAGTTTCCAAACACGCTCAAAATCCTTTACCAGTTTTGCATTCTCATCGGATCGATTCAACCACAGTTTAAAGGCTGCACGTTCTTCATCAGATAGTGTTCCTTCCAAATATTTAAGTATGAGATTTTCTTGCGCGGTCATCAACTTGCTAAGTCGTTAAATAAATATCAAAAGTAACAGTATCCGTTCCGTTTTCATCTTTACCTAAGGGTAAAATTCTCTCTGCGGCACTTGGATCAGCAGCCCAGGGATCCTCAGTAATGAAGGGATCGTCTTTAAAATAGATTTGTGATACCAGTTCATTATAACCGGGAGCTGTAATTCTGAAATGAATATGACTTGGCCGATAGGTTCCTCCATTCAAATACCTTCCGGGTATAATGGTTTTGAAACGATACAGTCCATCTGTTTCGGTCTTAAATTGTCCCCTGAACTTATACGCATCAGAGGTATCATAGATGCCCTCCGTATTGGCGTTCCAGATTTCAACAATAGCATCTTTTAACAGTGTATTGCAATTACCTGAAACTTTGCCCATAATATATAAAGGCGCAGCCATATTTTCAGGCGGGATTATGTTTTCCTGATACGGTGCACCTGCTTTATAAAAGGGGCCTAATATATCTTTTGTTGTGACGCAATCATTTTTGATCGGGTCAGCATTATCATCTTCCTTGCAAGCTTTCAATCCTGATACTGAGACAGCCACTGCTACCCATACCGTTTTTTTGAGGAAGTCCCTCCTTTTGATATCTCTTTGTTCCTCCATATAATTTTTTAGTCTGATATTTCGGAGTCCATGATAAAGCCGGCAAGATCAGCATAAAAAAATGATGCAGGATAGGGATAAAAATAATAGATCTCACCAACTCCCTTCGCATAAAAATGTTTGGTGCTATATCTAACAGAATACGAAGTGGGTGTGGTCAAGTCGTAATAGACGGCTTCTACTTCAATGACCTCAGTATACACTTTATCAAAGAAAACCTGCGTACTGTTTTTTGCTGTAATAATATATTCGGTTTTGGTGGCACCACCATCTTTCAGGTAACTCCATGAACTTCCCACAGGCAATGCAGTATCCAAATACATATATTCATGTGAGTAGCCAAGATACAGGTCATGGTTCCTTCCAAAATATTTTGATCCTTCATTTCTTACTATCTTTTGAATTTCACCTTCATCCGTAACTATTTTTTTATAGCGCTGGCCGTCTACCAGGGTATCTCCATTGATTTTAAGTTCGAGTGTATCCAATACCCATACCATTCCATCTTCGCCTGTAGAAATTAATTTGCGCTGATAGGTCCATTGCCGGCCATCTTCAAGGGGAAAAAAGTTACCTGAATCCGAAATAATTCGAGGTTCAGACTCATCGCACGATGCAATTGCCAGCGCTATTGAAACAAAAAGCGTTGTTCTTAGGATTGGATTTGTCATTTTCATAATCTGTCGTTTTAGATAAGACAGTCATTCTGCGTACCTTCTCCCCCTTTTTTTAAAAAAAATCATAAAAATGCCCCGGATATCAACAATAGAATGGATGTATAGAGGAATTCTTTGAGGGCTTCGCGCAGGAGTTTTAGCGCCTTCATCATTTCTTTTTCAACGGCCTTAATAGAAATACCGAGAGTGATCGAAACTTCTTTGTAAGACATTTCCTCAGAGCGTATAAGGGTAAAAACGATACGGGTGCGAGCCGGGAGTTTCATTATAGCGTACTCCGATTTTTTTACCAATTCTTCATGGTTTAGCGCCTGATCGGTGCTGTTTCCGGAAAAGAATGATAAATCGCTTTTTTCAAGTTCATTCTTTTTGAAGTTTGCAGTGCGTTTAATATGATTGAGCGCTGTGTTTACCGTTGCCCGTTTCATGTAAGCGCCGAATGAACTTTCTATTTCAAGTTGCCTTCTTTTTTTCCAAAATTTAATGAAGACCTCCTGAACAATGTCCTTTGCCTGATCCCTATCTTGAACTATTTTAAAAGCAGTTAGACAAAGGGAATAATGCCAATCGTCAAAAAGTTGTTTTAAAGCTTTTTGATCGTCATCTTTTATTAACGCAATGAGTTCTTTTTCAGTTGGCATATCCGATCTGATGAAACAAAGAAAGAAAAAAAAGCATCAGGCGCAACTTTGTGTTTATTAGATTAATACAGGATTTCATTGTGTGTCGCGAACATAGCTCCAGACTTTTAGAACTTTATGAAGAATTGAAAAGGAGACATTGCCCTGGACCTTTGTATAATAACGAGCCACCGCAAAAAACTTCATTCAAGTTCACTTGGCTGGGGCCTTTTGTATGTCCGCATTTTGAGCATAATTTCGGGCTATTAAAAACGAGCATTCTTACTCAAATCGGATCATACGTGCATATAAGTAAACTGAAAATATCCTCGATCTTATTTTCAATAGGCTATTGGACGCTTACGGGATTTTACCTGGTCACTATCAGGTATTTTGGTTTGGGCGAATTTGCACCTCCCGATTTGAATTATGTCCATCTTGTTGCCTACGCTGGATTAGGTGGCTTCTCCATCGGTTTGCTGTTTGGCCTGTTCCCGATGGGAACCCTCTTGCGACTTGAAAAACGTAGATCATTTTTGGTGACAGTGCTTGTTGGTACATTTTGCTACGTGCTATTTTTTGTCATTGTTATTTTTGTTTCAAGCGCTTTGGGAAACTCCATACCTTTCGCGGCAGCTTACGTCTTTTCCCCAGATGCGCTCATCGTATTGTTTCACCTTTCGATGTCCAGTGCATTATATCATTTCATGCTTCAAATTAATAGGAAGTTTGGTCCGGGCGTGATGCTGGAATATATGCTTGGAAAATACTTTGCGCCGAAGCAAGAAGAACGAGCGTTTATGTTTCTTGACCTTAAGTCATCCACTCGGCTGGCAGAGATGCTTGAGCACGTCTCCTATAGCAGACTGGTTCAGGATTGTTACGCAGAGCTCACTGTTCCTCTCCTTGATTACAAAGCTCAAGTATATCAATATGTAGGGGACGAAGTGGTAGTCTCGTGGAAGATGAATCACCATTTCACCGCGGATTCCTGCGTTGATTTCTTTTATGATTTTTTGCATAGACTCGAATTGAAAAAAAATTACTTCGTTCAGCAATACGGAGTTTGCCCGCAGTTCAAGGCAGGTGTTCATTGTGGAAAAGTAACAGTGGCTGAGGTCGGCGAGATCAAGACCGAGATTGCATATCATGGCGATGTTGTCAATACCGCTTCCCGAATTCAAAATCTTTGCAACCGTTATGACAGGTTGCTGTTGATGTCGGAATCAGTTTTACGACATCTACCAGATAATGATCGCGAGCATACACGCTTCGTTGCGGAAGCGGAGATCAGAGGAAAGGAGACAACCATAAAGGTGTTCACTATTTTCCGGCAGGCGGGCGCGTAAAATCGTCGAGAGGCCCAGCGATTTCTCTGCGTGTATTTCTCTCTGCGATTTCTATGGTTCTTGGTGAACGTGGTGACTTGCGTGGTCACTAGTTTCATAAATGCAGGGTCACTACGGTCACTAAGGATGCACAACGATCACTACGTGAGTACAATGCATTGTGTGCTTTGTGGTTCTTCATGACCTTAGTGACCTTGCATTTCATACGGCTGCGGCACTTATCGGATAAAAAAAGTCACGTTTGCCTGAACTACAAGATCCAGCCTCGGCTGACCGGCAATAAACTTTGTAATACGCATTGAAGCGCACGAATACTTTCCGATGACCTTACCGAGGTCCGTTCGAAGAAAAAGGAAGTCTGTATTCTCGCTAAAAGATCTTGTGTAAAGAACATTCAATGAAAACCATCCATTCCAATCTTCAATGTTGAGAGTTGCGGGCAGTGCTATCGAAAGATTTTGAACTTTGTCATCTTTTTCGGGGTCCTCGGGATCAGGCGTTCCATCGCTGCCTGCTCCGCTGTTGGCCTCATCACCAGAAAATTGGAAACGCAATTCAGGATAAAGCAAAACCGCCTCCGCGATTCGCCATTTTAAAATAATACCCGGCTTATACAACCAGGTACCTACGCCTCTTCCCAGTCTATACTCACCCGTGGGCGATGTAACATCGAAGGAAAAAGACACTCGTTCTATTCCGATCACATCCTTCTTGTGAAATGGAACGAATAGATAAGACATTTTGAGATCACCGAAGCCAGTAGTATTCTCGAAGCCTGCATAATCACCTTCAAATACATTATGCATTAACGGTAGGGATACACCTAATAGATGCCGGTTATTTCTAAGTCCATAATAGTAACTTGGCTTAAAGACATAAAAGCGAGCATTATTTTCAAAACTATACGCTTCGAGATCAAGTGTTATCCGGCTGACCATGCTAGCGGGATCACTGGCATCTTCTAAAATTATTTGAGCGATCAACGGGCGGGAAATGCAGGTTATAACCGTTAGTACTGCAATGATAAAAGTCTTGATCATGTCTTTCCTATCTGGGCACCGTCACACCCCTAAAGATAGCACATATTCTATCGTAAAATGGCAAACACAATTACATCAATTATGATGCGAGGAACTGCATGAATCTTTACCAGTTTTCTTTGCCACCAAGAAGCCAAGCGATAGGAAAAAAAAATTTGCCAAGACCTGACACATGCGATGGGGGTCAAACAGGACACACGACCAAGCTCCACTAATTTCTAGCGCACCGATCCCGATAGCGATCGGCACCGATCACGTGATTACCGATTACTTATCCGGGCCGAGGGTAAGGGCTAATCTGGTTTCGGCTAAAATACTTCTACGCGGACGCATTAATTTCGAGCGCACCGATTACCGATCACTTGATTACCGATTACTGACTTCACTCCTGCTTCAGCGAATCAACGGGATTGGCAATAGCGCTTTTGATGGTTTGAAAGCCTACAGTAAGGATCGCGAGTAATAAGATGAATGCAATTGCAAAAACAAAAATCCAAACATTTAGAGAGATGCGAACAAAATAATTTAATAGCCATTGTTCCATAATAAAATATGCAATGGGCAAAGCAATCAATGCCGCAATAATCACCGTCCTTGCAAAATTCAGCGAAAGCAAACGTACTATTTCTGAAACGGATGCACCGAGAACTTTCCGGATACCGATCTCTTTCGTACGTTGGGTAATGGTGTACGATGAAAGCCCAAACAAGCCCAGGCAAGCAATAAAAATAATGAGGCCGGAGAAGGCAGCCATCACCTTGCCAAACTGCGCATCGGCACGATACTGTTGGTCATATTTTTCATCAAGGAAATAGTAATCGAACACACTGTCAGGATATATTTTACTCCAGGCTGTCGTAACCGAGGAAATGGTTTGTTTCATGTCTTCGGATTTTACCTGAATTGTAAAATAATCCGCCGGCTCGCCATAATAAAAGAACATTGGAAGATGGCTCTCTTTTGGTGACCTGTAATAAAAGTTTCTCAAAACACCGACTATCGTTGATCCTTCACTGTCCCCGCGCGTGTTGAATGTGACCTTCGAACCAACGGCCTCCTCTGCGCTTGCAAACCCAAGCATCTTAGCAGCTTCTTCATTGACTATGATCTGATCTTGATTGGGCAGCCCGTCTTCGAAATTACGCCCTGCAATCAAGCTCATATTCATCGCTTGAATGTAGTCCCCATCCACTCGGAAAAAATAGTATAGGTATCCCCGATCAATTTCCGTTTCGCCCAATCTTTGGGTGGAGGTGGTGCTAAGCTCTTGCAACATTCCCGGGACAGCTTCCGATCTTGCTACAGTCCTAATCGATGGATCTTTCAGGAGTTCGGTCTTAAACGCCTCACTGGTCTGTCTGAATATGGAATCTTGCCTGTTCAACTGTTTGCCTGTGAGTACTATTGTTTGTTCGATGTCCATTCCTAAATTTTGTTCTCGCAGGAATTGCACCTGAAGGTATACCGTACACATGGCTATGATCAATACAACGGTAGCGCTAAACTGAAAGATTACAAGGCCCTGCCTAAGCAATTGTCCATGCGCCGAAGATCGGAACTTTCCTTTCAACACAGCTGCAGGATTAAATGAAGCAAGTACAAATGCAGGATAAAGCCCGGATAGCAGAGATCCGATAGATATTAAAAAAGCTAGTAACATCCAGAATGATTGATCTTCCATAACAT
>JAICPX010000096.1 GCA_025929635.1 Chitinophagaceae bacterium | reverse complement strand
TTTGAATCCAAATCGATAGGTTATGTAAAAAGGATCTAGACACGTTTCTCCAGGTTAATATTCTGCAAATAAAAAAGGCCATCATCACTGAAAACCTTTAGGGGTACCGAGCGGATTCGAACTGCTGTAGGCGGTATTGCAGACCTCAAACTATCCCCCGCAGGCGGACACGGTACTGATACATTTTACAAATAAAAAAGGCCATCATCATTGACAGCCTTCAGAGGTACCGAGCAGATTCGAACTGCTGTAGGAGGTTTTGCAGACCTCAGCCTAGCCCCTCGGCCACGGTACCATATCAATTTCTGATTTCAGATTTAAGATTTTAGATTTGTCCAAAGGACTCTCCAGTGGAGTCCATCGGACCTTCGGAGAATCTGAAATAGCAGCAAATATAAGTCGTTTCTTTAGAAGATTATAATTCAAAAGCATATGTCACGTATAGCCGAATCGGAAATGATATTGAATGACCGGGGCGCCATCTACCATCTCAATTTGAAACCTGATGAGATCGGTAGTACGGTCTTCATGGTTGGTGATCCTGACCGGGTTAAAGAAGTCAGTAAACATTTTGATAAAATTGAATATAAGGGAGAATATCGGGAGTTCATTACTCATACAGGTTTGATAGGTAAAAAAAGATTGTCAGTTCTTTCAACGGGTATAGGTACAGATAATGTTGACATTGCAGTGAATGAGCTTGATGCACTTGTAAACATTGATCTTTCCACAAGAGAGATCAGGTCAGCGCCTTCATCATTGAACCTCATCCGAATTGGCACTTCAGGTTCTTTGCAACCCGAAATTCCTGTCGACAGCTTTATTGCTTCTACCCATGGACTTGGGATTGATAATTTGTTAAATTTCTATCGTCTTGAACAAAATGACGAAGAAAAACATTTGCTACATTCATTTGTAACAAGTGTTCAAATGCACGCCCAGGTGGGGTATCCTTATATCGCGGGAGCAAGCGCCTCTTTAATAAAACATTTTGTCAAAGACTTTTACCAGGGCATTACCATCACCTGCCCCGGTTTTTATGGGCCACAAGGAAGAATTCTAAGGCTTGGTGTCAGCAATCCGGAGCTGATCAACCGGCTGACACAATTCCGCTTTGGACATCATAGGATCACTAACTTTGAAATGGAAACTTCAGCTATATATGGATTAAGCAGGCTACTTGGACACAACTGTCTTTCGCTAAATGCCGTCATAGCTAATAGAATCAGAAAAGATTTTTCAAAGGATGGCAAAGCAGCAGTTCAAAACCTGATTGTGAGAGTTTTAGAAATTGTATCTGAAAATGTATAAGACATAAAAAAATGCGAACCGAATTTTTTAAATACCAGGGAACGGGCAACGACTTTGTGATCATCGATAATCGCAATGGCCATAACCTGAACCTAAGTCAGGACCAGGTAAAAAAGCTCTGTGACCGTAAGTTCGGCATTGGGGCCGATGGACTCATGTTACTAAACGACAAGCCTGGCTTTGACTTTGAAATGGTCTATTTTAACTCGGACGGCCGCGTGGGCACTATGTGTGGTAACGGTGGGCGTTGTCTTATAAAATTTGCCGAAACTATCGGGATTCAAAAAGAGACATACAAATTTATCGCGACCGATGGCGAGCATGAAGCGAGAATAGATACCAATGGTATCATTTATTTAAAAATGAATGATGTTGATATGCTCGTTAGCCATCATGGCGATTATTTGGTTGATACCGGTTCACCCCATTATGTCAAATTGGTGCCCCAGCTTGCGACATTTGATGTGGTAAAGAAAGGCCGCGAGATCCGCAACAGCCGTGAATTTGAAAAAGAGGGGATCAATGTAAATTTTGTTGAGCAACTCGATGAACCCGATAAGATCTTTGTAAGAACTTATGAACGTGGTGTAGAAAATGAAACACTCAGCTGTGGAACCGGTGTTACTGCAGCTGCTTTGGTTTGTTATCATAATGAAAATGGCTTTAATGAAGTAGAAGTAAAAACGCTGGGCGGAAGATTGAATGTTGAATTCGATCGCGTAGATGATGGAAAGTTCAGGAATATATGGCTTTGCGGTCCTGCTGAAAGGGTTTTTGCAGGTACTATTGAAATCTAATCTCTGATAAATTATTGATTATTTATCATTAATTATTATCTCCCCTATGCAACTTTTCTTAGCCTATTGACATATCATGAAATAATCAATAAACAATAATTAGTAATCACCCGCATGCCCAACTTCAATATTCGCGTATATGGCATCCTCATCAATGATAAAAAACAAATTCTCGTGGCTGATGAATACATCCGGGGTGGACTTTATACAAAATTTCCCGGCGGTGGATTGGAATTTGGTGAAGGGACAAGAGATTGTTTAAAAAGAGAATTAAAAGAAGAATTAGGTATTGAAGCCGAGATTGGTGATCACATTTACACAACTGACTATTTCCAAATGTCTGCGTTCCGCCCGGAAGACCAGATCATCTCTATTTATTATTTCGCAAAACAATTGGAAGAACTGAAAGTTCCTTTACGGACAAAAGCTTTCGATTTTGATGAAACGCAAATGGAAATCTATAAGAATTCAGGAGAAACTGAAACATTTCGTCTCATCAACTGGAATGATTTTTCCGAAGAAACTGTTACACTTCCCATTGATAAGATTGTCGCTAAATTGGTGAAGAATTCTTTGTGAAGAATTATTAATTACTGATTATTAATTATTGTGTCCTGAATGCTGCTTTTCCCTTTTAATTGCTTCTCACGAAATAATCAATAATCAATAATTAATAATCAACTCCCATCCCGATTATCACTCAATCCCTCCCTCTCTCCCATTGCTGCTTTCTTCATTTTCAGTGCAAGCGCATGTCCCAGATATTTTTCAATCCTGAAATGAACCAAATAAATAACCGGGGTAAGTAAAATAGCGACGGTGAATTTATAGATGTAGTTAACGATGCCAATAGCGATCACCTGGTTGACCGGCCATGGCGATCCCTGGTTTGGCACCCATTTCGGATAAAAATAAAATGCGATGATCAACACAACAAAGCTGTCAATAAACTGGGAGACTAACGTTGAACCTGTTGCCCTTAACCAAATATGTTTTTCTCCAGTTCTTTTCTTAATGCTGCGAAAAACAAAAACATCGATGAGCTGGCCGATCAGGAATGCCGTCATCGATGCCACAATAATTCCAAGACCCTGGCCAAAAATCCCGTTATAAGCGTCATTCATATTTTCTATGCCGGCAGTTTGTTTACTTGTGATCCACCAGGCATTCGGAATTGTGTTCATAGCAGCAAAAAGCATCAGGAAGCCATAACCAATCAGGATCACGGCAAGCCAGCTGATAAATCTTACCCCTTTTCTTCCGTAATATTCATTGATGATATCCGTCATTACAAATACCACGGGCCACAATAAAACCCCGCAGGTAAGATTGAATGAATAGGAATCCCCAAACAATTGAATACTCACCGGCTTGAATCCGAAAGTTTCTTCGAGTGAAAATATCTTTACGCCCATGAATTCCGCTACCATTGCATTTGCAACAAAGAATCCTGACAAAACAACGAATAGTCTTGTGGGTTTGTCTTTTAAAATACTATGTATCATGCCTGAAAATTATTCCACATTCATCAATAAAAGAAAAACGAGCTGAAGAAATAAAAAGAAAACGTTCATCACCATAAGCCACGCGGGTATCGCATCAAGATTTCTTCTTTTCAATAAAAAAAATAAAAGATAACAAACAACCACAAGAGGATTAAAAATTATACCCAGCACCCAGCCGATAATTATTATGTAGGCTTTTATATCATGGTTATCCAGCCAGTTGGTAAACCGCAATACAAATGATACAAGGAAAGCAAGATTGCAAATCAAAGCCAGTTTTGACAAAAATAAAAGCCAGCGCATGGGGTAATTTCGTGTAAAATAGCATTATTTTGTCAGCGTAATAACCTCATTAGTATGAAGAACTCATGGTTCAAAAAGTTGATCCCACATGGTGTTGCCGTTTTGGTTTTTCTTGTAGTCGCATTAATTTATTGCAAGCCGGTACTCGAAGGAAAGGTTGTTGCTCAGCACGATGTTACCCACTGGAAAGGTGCTATTCAGCAATCAGTAGAATATGCAAAGACCCATGATGGTGTCTACCCGCTTTGGACAAACAGTATGTTTAGTGGCATGCCGACTTTTCAAATAGGGTATACAAACAACAACAAGATTCCCTGGATAGCACACAAGATATTTTCATTGGGCTTGCCTAAACCCATGAATTTCTTTTTCCTTGCTTCTATTAGTTTTTATTTTTTAACCGTTATACTTCGTATCAGGCCGGTATTTGGTATTCTGGGCGCACTGGCATTTGCCTATTCCACCTATGATCCTGTTATTATTGCCGTAGGTCATGATACCAAGATGTTGTCGATCGCATATATGCCTGCATTACTTGCATCTATACTTTTGATCTATGAAAAGAAATACTGGTTGGGTGCCGGTCTTACAGCTTTGTTCACTTCAGTATTGATAACGCAAAACCATCCGCAGATCGACTATTATTTTTTCCTGGCAGCAACAATCATGACTATTTTCTATGTAGTTCGCTGGATCAGGAATAAAGAATGGCGGCATCTTGCTTTTGCCCTGGGATTTACGGCTGTTGCAGGACTGATTGGCGTGCTTACCAACGCGGTAAGCATTTTTTCAACTTATGAATATCAGAAAGAGACAATACGGGGAGGAAGAACGGCTTTAACGGACTCAACAAAAACAAATGAGGATGCGAAAGATGGTTTGTCAAAAGACTATGCAATGAGCTACAGTATGAATATTACTGAACCATTGGTGATGATATTGCCGCACATGTTTGGAGGAGCGGGTGATAAGTTGGTTCTTGACCAGGAAAAGTCAAAAGCGTGGGAAGCGCTGGCACAGGTCGGTCAGCAGAATATTCAGGCTATTGAACAGCAAACGGGACTATCCATGTACAACTATCTTCCCACCTATTGGGGAGGAATGAGTAAACCAGGTGAGGCTGGTACATCAGGACCTCCATACGTTGGCGCTATTATTTGTTTGCTTGCCATATTTGGTTTTTTTATTCTTGACGGCAAACACAAGTGGTGGATTATTACTGCCATTGCAATTTCCGTCATGATGTCCTGGGGCAGTTATTTTGAAACAATCAATGGATTATTGTATAAATATTTACCGCTCTATAATAAGTTCAGAGCTCCCGCCATTATCCTTGTAATTCCACAATTGCTTATTCCTCTTTTGGCAGTCTTAGGATTGGAGAAATTCAGTCTAACGACAGACAGGAAAATTCTGATGACCGCATTTAAAAGAGGCGTATATGTTACAGCAGGTCTATTGATGCTCTTCTTCATTTTATATCTCATGTTTGACTACATGAGTGGCAGTAATAAGAATTTATTGAATTCTATTCGGTTACAGGGCAGCCCGGAACTTGCACAAATATTTACCAATTTTTTTGACGGGATGAAAGAAGACAGGAAAGCGATGATGATGAGCAGCATTCTTCGTTATATTGGATTTGCCATTGTAGTAATGCTCCTCTTGTTCTTGTTTATAAGAAAGACCATTGGCAGCTTGTGGTTGGGGCTACTGTTAATCGGATTTGCGCTGATCGACGTATTTACAATAAATGTTAAGTATTTGAATTACGAGAGCTATAAGGAGGTCCAGGAAAATGATTTAGCCTTCGCAAAAACAAAGTTTGATGAAGAACTGTTGTCCGACAAGTCATTTTATCGGGTTTACAATGTTGGTAGCGATCATTTTTTTGAAAATATCACTTCCTACTATTATAATTCTATTGGTGGATATCACCCGGCTAAGATCAGTATCTACCAGGACCTGATTGAACAAAAATTCTCAACAAATCAGCCCAACAGGTATATTTTTAATATGCTTAATGCAAAGTATTTTATACAAAAAGATGGGAATGGACAAACACAGGGATATCAGAAAAATGATAGTGCTCTCGGCAATTGCTGGCTGGTGAAAAATATCCAGTATGCAAAAGATGCCAATTCAGAAATGAATACACTCGGAAATTTTAATCCTAAGGACACGGCCGTTGTAAATGAATCTTTCCGATCGTTAATTCCTAATCCACCGGTATTTGATAGTTCTGCAACCATCTCGCTTGTAAAAAATGATAATGATGTGGTCACCTACAGTTTTAATGCTGCAAGCAATCAATTTGCAGTATTCAGTGAAGTTTATTATAAGAGTGGCTGGAAGGCGTATATTGATGGCAAAGAAACACCAATCATAAAAGTCAATTATGTTTTGCGTGGGCTTTCGGTTCCCGCAGGGAAGCATGATATAAAATTTGAGTTCAAACCGCAAGGTTATTACCAGGGCAAAAAGATCACTTCAATATTCTCGATTATCCTGGTTGTGATATTGGCAGCCGGAATTTTTATGGAATGGCGAAACAGAAAACAAACCGCTTTGGCAAACCGTGTTTGATGCCTGAATATTTTATGATTATTTTGCTGCCATGAATGTACCGGCAGTCAGCGTTATTCTACCGGCGTATAATTGCGGAAAACACCTTGGCCAGGCCATCGGGAGTGTACTGCGACAAACTTTACCCGATTTTGAGCTTATTATTGTCAACGATGGCAGCACCGATAATACTGAGCAAATTATAAATTCATTGGGTGATCACCGGGTTATTTATGTCAAAAATGTAAAAAACGAAGGGTTGGTAAATTCGTTGAACCGGGCAATTGACCTGTCCCGGGGCAAATACATTGCAAGAATGGACGGTGATGATATTTGTCAACCAGAAAGATTGGCCAGACAAAAGCTTTACCTGGATCAGAATGAAGATATAGCTGTCGTTGCGTCCACAATTGAATTTATCAACGAACAGGGGCAAAAAACAGGAGACTGGGACCTGGACAAGCAAACGATTACTCCGGGACAAATAAAAAGAGCGATGCTGAAACAAAATTGCATTGCGCACCCAACGGTAATGATGCGTTCACAAATCATAAAGGAATTGAAATATCAACCTCATCAAAAAAACATAGAGGATTATGATCTGTGGTTGCGGGTGTTGAGCCGGGACCATAAAATTGCAAAGATCGATGAGCCATTGTTGCTGTACAGGACACATGGAAATTCGATCACGTCGATGTATTTAAAAAATGCAAATCCATACTTTAAGCACTTGCTGATGAAATTAAGATTTCTCGGTAAGTTCAGTTACATCAGTTCGTTTTCTATTGCCGTTTTTGGAAGTGCAATGACCGATCTTGTAAAGGGAATTCTAAAAAGTATAAAAAAATCATTCCGGAAGTAATGTACCGTTGGTTGATAATAAAACGAATTGTTGAAGACCTTTTTATTCTTCCCTTTATTCTATTGGGCCGGCTAGCAGCTGCCATTCGTCCGTTAAAGAAAGAATACCGCATTTTTTTCTTTTTCCCATTTTATCACACCGGTGGCGCGGAAAAAGTTCATGTACAAATTGCAGAAGCTACTGGTGACAATGATTGTATCGTTTTTTTCACAAAGGGATCCCGGGACGATCGTTTTTTGGACGACTTCGAAAAAACAGGTTGTGAAATAAAAGACATTTCAAGCATTGTTGATAACAAATGGCTGTATTTTCTGAACCTGTTCTATCGCGGGATCATCAGTGGTTATATCAATTCGCAGTCACGCCAGGCCATTGTATTTAACGGGCAGTGCAATTTCGGGTATAAAATCAGCCGCTGGATAACAAGAGATATTCCGCAAATTGAATTGATACATTCTTTTAATACGTTTTCTTTTATCCGGATACCGTTTCTTCCCTTCATTACAAGAACGGTAATGGTCAGCAAAAAACGAATCGAAGATCACAAGGAACAATATAAGCGATACAGGATACCGGCGTCATTCGCAGAAAGGATACAACATATCCCAAACGCGATTACATTACCCCGACTTATTCCCTCAAAAGGCGACAACGACCTGGTTGTATTGTATGTTGGTCGCGGTGGTGAAGAAAAAAGAGTAGAGATCATTGCAGAAATAGCCGCTGAACTTAAAAGCGAGAATGAGCGGTTTATTCAATTCGAATTGTTGGGCGATGTCAGCGCCGTGATAGACAAAGAAGTTTATCCATTTATCAGGTTTTATGGAAATATTAATGACGAAAACCTGATCGGCCCGGTCTATGCAAAAGCCCATGTGCTTATATTAACCTCAGTTACTGAAGGATTTCCGATGGTCATTATGGAAGCAATGGCATATGGATGTGCTATCATATCCACGGCGGTTGGTGATATTCCATATCATGTAAAAAATGGAGAGAATGGATTTCTTTTTAGTAAAACAGATGATAAGTTTTCGATCATAGATGAAGCAAAAGCCAGGCTAATTTGGTTAAGAGATCACCGGCAGGAGTTAAAAAAGATCGGCGAGAGTAATATCAATTATGCAAAACATAATTTTGGTATCGAAAGATTTAATAAAGATTATAATGACCTGTTAAGTAAAGTAACAAGGTAAATTTGAAGCCATTAAGTTTTATAATCATTACGTATAACCGTCCAGCTGATATGCTTGAACTGCTACAAAATATCAGCGGTCTTGAGAAAGCATCTGAACTTTTGGAAGAAGTGATCATTGTAAATAATGCTTCAACCGATGACTATTCAGCGGTAATCGACTATATCACCTCAACCGTGTCTCTCCCCTTTCGCTATTTTGATGCGCCTGAAAATTTAGGGGTCGCAAAAGGAAGAAATTTTGCACTGGCAAAAGGAAAAGCGCCAATCATAATCATGCTGGATGATGATGCGGTACTGCAAAACAAGGATTGCCTGGTAAACCTTGTAAAAGAATTTGATACGGATAATACAGAAAAGACAAAAGCGATCGTTTCCTTTAAAATTCTCTATTACGATAACCTTGAAATGCAAAAAAACGGGTTACCTCATAAACGCTATGAAGAATATAAGAACAAGTCTTTTTTTGAAACTTATTTTTATGCGGGCGGTGCACATGCAATCAAAAGAGAAGTGATCGAAAAACTTGGCGGGTATACTCATGATTTTTTCTACGGCATGGAAGAATATGACCTGGCCTACCGGATCCTGGAGGCTGGTTATTCAATTGTTTACAGTGATAAAATTGTCATGTTGCATAAGGAATCTCCTTTGGGCAGGAAACCTAAGAGAGAGAAATTGCAAATGATGTGGGTAAATAAAACCAAGGTGGCGTTCCGCTATCTGCCGAAAAGATACTTTTACTCGACAGCACTCATGTGGTCGCTGCAATATTTAAGGGAAACAGGATTTGATCCCCGCGGTTTTTTTTCCGGGTGGAAGAAAGTCTTATCAATTTCTTCTGCTGAAAAAAGAACACCGGTCAAAAAAAGCACAATGGATTATCTTCGGAAAGTGAAAGCGAGATTGTGGTACTGAATGTTCACTACCTTATGAGAACAACAGTTCCTTTCCTGTACACAGGCTCCGCACTGCATGGTGTTTTTGCTCTAACCTGGTACACAAAGACCCCGCCTGGTTGTTTTACGCCTTTGAATATTCCATCCCAGCATTTCATTTTATCTTTTGAATAAAATACAAGTTGGCCCCAACGATTGTAGATCGACAACTCAAAGTCACTGGTGGTGGTCCAGTATGGAACTCCAAAGCAATCATTCAATCCATCCCGGTTTGGTGTAAATGCGCTGGGAACAAAAAATTCCGCTTTCCCTTTCGAGAGATCAGACTTGACAAATATGGAATCTTTAGAGGAGCAACCGCTGTTATTCGTTACCACAACTTTGAACCACGTATCCTTATCGGGATTAACAATAGGATTTGAAATACTGGCATTATTAATATCCACGTCAGGTAACCATGAATAACTACCTCCACCGGTCGCAACTAATTGGGCCTGCGGTAATGCACAATCAATATCGTTCGATTTGGAAATTGTTACTGTTGGCAGTGGTACAATATTCACAAGTGCAGAAAGCGTATCAATTACATTACAAATACTATCGGCTATTGCAACGGAGTAGGTATCCGAATTTTGTGGCAGAAACGAAAATTGACTTAAAGTGGAAAGATTGCTTTGAGTTGAATTAAACCAATTATAACTGTTGCCGCCGGATGCCGTGATCGTGACATTGTTGCCAACACAAATGTTTTGAGTTGGAGGTGAAATACCAAAAACCGGCAAAGGATTAACCGTAACGATAACGGTGTCACTCCTCACACACGCAGGGTCATTATAGCCGGAAACAATGTATTGCGTAGTTGTTGCCGGATCCGCAAAAGGGTCCGGGATATTAGGATTGGAAAGCGTTGATGCCGGAGTCCACGAAAGATTAGGCGCGCCATTGGCATTTAGTTGTACTGATTGACCAAGACAAATGCTTGCGTCATTACCTGCACTAACGTTGGGAGCAGGCACAACAGTAACCCTGACCGTATCATATCGCAAAAAAACAGGAGCTAAACTAATATCATCTAAAGCAAAGTCGTTCCCCATAACACTTGTGTTCTTATTTTCAATACAAATGGTAGCTGCAGCGGCTATACCTGAACTCCATGTTGCAAAATATCTTTGCCAGGAACAGACCGCACCCGCATTGAATATCTGTCCCACTTGTACTCCATTGATCGAAAATTGTAATTGTGCAGGGTTTGACACAATTAATGACTGCACCCAGGTGGAAAATTCGTAGATCGTGCCAGGAGTAAGGGATACAGTCTGACACCATACTTTAGTGTTTGCAATCGGTGAGCCATTGACTAACATCATATTTCCGTTGCCACCGCTATGATCCGTGCAGGGTGCCATACTTCCGTTCCAAGCAGCAGGACTATTACCAACAGAATACTGGCCATCTGTGACATTTGAAGAGGCAAAATTATATTCCGATGTAAATCCATTATTTCCATTTGAAAAGTCGCCGTTAGTGATAACATTGGGACCTGTTTGCTTTGAATTAAAGGAGTAGGTAATAGTTTGAGATGGTGTCGCGATTGGATTCGTGATGGTTGGACTATTTAAGTATTGAGTAACAGGCCAGCAAAAATCAGAGCCTGGTAAAACATTTAACTGCAGGCTTTCGCCTGAACAAATCGATGTGTCACGATTTACAATGATGTCTGCATAGCTCAGGTTGGCCAGCACGGGTTTTGATACACTGTCGGTGCAGCCGGCTGTATTGGTAGTTATGAGCTTAACGTTATAAGTGCCTGGTACTGGATATGTGTGTACGGGATTTAAACCCGAAGATGTCGTGGCATCCCCAAAATCCCAAACACAGCTTTGAATGCCTAAGGTGTTATTTGTAAAACTAATCTTTAAAGGGTTACAGGCGTCTTGCGAATAAGTAAATTCTACCGGTGATGTTGGTGATTGGAAATTGTTGAATATAGAATCGACTTCCTGCTGGGTGATTGCCCTGCTAAACCAGCAAATGTCATCCATGGCCCCCTTGAATGTGATAAGATCAAGGCCCCACCAATTCCCAAAACGTAAGTCACTATTACAGGCGACCATTCCGTTAAAAGAGGTGGGAATATCTCTTACCAAAACACCGTCAATATAAATTTTGTGACGACTCCCGTCAAATGTAACAACGGCAAAATACCATTTATTAATGCAGATCACATTCCCTGTGTTTATATAACTCGAAGATGATATATCCGTGCATGTTGAACTGTTACTTACGATATTAGAGCCAATACCGGGAAATGGAGGATAATTAATGAAGAATTGATACTGTGAGCCACCGGAGCCAGCGGATGTAAGAAAATCCCTTTTCCCAATAAGATTTTGTAGTGCATTTGATTGTGACCTGAACCAAATACCAACGCTGAAATGTGGGGTAGAAAATGCACCATTATCTGTGATCTTTATATAGTCATCACTGCCGTCAAAATAATATGCACTATTCGGATTGCCAAACCGATCGGATGTCAGCTGAACTCCATTTATCAGTTGCCCATGATTGCCATTGCCGCTCGCATCATTAGCGTTACCATTGAATGGATAAAATGCCACAAGATTTTGACCATAAGCATTAAAACAAAAACTACTGATAACCAGCAGCAATAGCAAAGATTTACTTTTAATTCTATGAATAAAGCTTGAGTCCGGGTGTGGCATA
>JAICPX010000184.1 GCA_025929635.1 Chitinophagaceae bacterium | reverse complement strand
CGTAACGATTGCTGAATTCGCCCAGGCCATCTACAAATTTTCCTTCACGATCAACTAAGACTAATTTTTCAAGTTTGCCATATTCATTGATGCCGGTAAAGAAACCTAAATTATATTTTAAACCAACTTTGAAATCATCTGCACCAAAATCAGGAGCTGTATGTACAATTCCGGTACCATCTTCCGTAGTTACAAAATCACCGACCAAAACCCTGAATGGTTTTGCATCTGGTGTTAACGCTCTTACAGATGCTAATGAATTGGCTTTAAATGGAAGTAGTTGTTCATATTCGCAGCCTTCAATTTTACTTCCTTTAAATTCAGCAACTATTCTGTAAGGGAGATTTTTGCCATCGTTCTTATATTCGGCATGATCAGCATTTTCCTGTTCCGGTTTAAAATATTTACCCAGCAATGCTTTTGCAAGAACGATATTTATTTCATTATGTAAATAAGGATTAATTGTATTCACTAAAACATAATCAATATTTGCGCCTACAGTTAATCCAAGATTTGCCGGAAGTGTCCATGGGGTGGTCGTCCATGCGAGGAAGAACGCCTCACCCCTGCCCTCTCCTGACGGAGAGGGAGTCAATGAAGATCCCCCGAATAGAAATTCACTTTTTTCATTGCGTATAATTTTAAACATCGCTACCACACTTGTATCCTTCACGTCTTTATACGTGCCCGGCATATTCAATTCATGTGAGCTTAATCCTGTACCGGCAGCAGGGGAATATGGTTGAATGCTTACACTTTCATACAACAATTCCTTTTTATACAACTCACTCAATAACCACCAAACAGTTTCGATATACTCATTCTTGTACGTAATGTAAGGATCATCCAGGTCAACCCAATATCCCATCTTGATCGTGATCTCATCCCATTTGTCTTTATAACGAAGGACCGCTTCGCGACATTTTTGATTATACTCCTCGACAGAAATTTTATTACCAATATCCTCTTTTGTTATTCCTAACTCTTTTTCAACACCCAATTCAATTGGCAAACCATGTGTATCCCAGCCGCCTTTTCTTTTTACCTGGAAACCTTTCATGGTCTTATAGCGGCAAACAAGATCTTTCAACGTTCTTGAAATAACATGGTGAATACCGGGCATGCCATTGGCGCTGGGTGGACCTTCATAAAATACAAACGGAGTTGCCCCATCACGCAGAGAAACGCTTTTTTCAAATGCCTGTTCTGCTGCCCATTTGGCCAGGATTTCCTGTTCGATCGACGGTAAATTCAGCTGCTGATATTCCCTGTATCTCTGACTCATAAAAAGTCTGCGAAGTTAAGCAAACAACGAGTGTTTCAGACAAAAAAGCCGCCTCATTTTGAGACGGCTTGTCAATTTAGCTCTCCCGGATCTTAAAAGTTTTTACTTCCGTTAGATTGAAAAGCATAACGGAAAGTATAATAGCGCTGCTTGGTCAGTTTATCATTGTCAGAGGCCGTTGCATCGGGCGTAACCCCTCCTTTATAATAATTCTGAATTTCAATCTTTGCGTATTTGCCAGACGCCGTGCGTATCACCAAAATGCGACCCGGGATCGCAGTGATCAGCTGGGTTGCACCGTTGTAATTATACCAACCATTGCCGCTTCCTGTTTTAACGGCATATGAAGTTGGTGCGCTATCAAGGCGGAAGGTGGAATCGGCAGGAATTATTGTCAGATCGGAAAATGTGCCTGTATACACAAATGCGCCACCAGTGCCGGGCCCACTGTTACCGCCATTTGTAATAATTGTAGTTCCGCGAAACCCGATATCCCATTTGGTGGTTGCAGAATCTGTGTTAGCGATCACAGCGTTTGTTTCGAGACTATACAACGTGTATTTGCCAGAACCATACGGCTGGCCCATTGAAGAGATACCTATAATAGTGTCAGCTTGCAAATCGTTTACAGATTTTGTTTGGACAGTTATTGGCGCAGGCACCTCATCCTTATCGCATGATGTGAAGATAATTCCCGTTAAAGCAGTCAGGGCGATCAATTTTGTTTTCATTTTACTTATTGTTTTTGTTTTTTATGAATGAATAATTGACAGATACATACGGTTGAATTCCTGGTTGACCAGGCAGATTGATCTCATCTTTATAGTCAAATAGATTGTCAACACCCGCCTGTAAGCGAAAGGCATTGATCGTTTTTGCAGCGTTGATATTGATCAGCGTGGAACCCTTTGCAAACTCATCTTCACGGTTGATAAGGCCATTGCCATCTTTATCATAAGTGCCCCAACGGCTTTTATAAATAACACGAAGCGATGCTGACCAGCCTTTCTTTTCATTATCATAAAAAAGTTTTGTATTGACCATATGCTTCGACCTGTTTGGCAATCCTGCGTAGTCACTTCTCGAAACACGGTAGGCTTCGCCTGTTTGAAGATCACGGGCAAAAACATCTCCTTCTTTTATTCTTTTAATGTCTGATTTGTCTGCAGTTAATAAAAACTGGTAACCACTTTGTATATGAAAGCTGTTACTTAATTTATAAGAAGCATTGAACTCGGCTCCCTGTGTGTAGGCTTTTTTTACATTGAAATAGCTGTATACGGCTGCAGCATTGTTACGGAATGCAATGACGTCCACCTGGATCAGGTTATCGATATCATTCCGGAAGAAATTTACACCGACATTCAGTTTATCATTTACATCATATTGCGCACCCGCATTTACACCTTTCGAGATCTCTGGCTTTAGCAAAGCCAATTGATAGGCTCTTGGTAAGATATCGGAAAGAATGCCTTGTTGTTTTTGTGCTTCCAGCTCGGAAATATTTATCTCATTGGCACCATAAACAACATAACCACCGGCGGCAGTGTTCAGGAAATTAAGAAACAGTTGCCTGAAATCAGGTGCTTTAAAACCTGCACCATAAGATGCATTGATACGCAGCTTGTCATTTATCTTAAACTGACCTGCTAATTTCGGGCTTAACCTTGACTGGTAGGCTGAATTATCATCATAACGCAGGCCGCCGATCAAAGTAAATTGTTCATTTGCCTTCCATTCATTCTGGATAAATGCGTAACGAATATCATTTGATCGTTTGCCTGCATATCTTGTCGTATTCAGTTTTTCCGCAACCAGTCCTGCGCCAATACTCAAAAAATTGCCTGCCGGAAGATTAATGTCGGTTTGATTTTCGGCTCTATAAAAATCCTGTTGAAAAAAATCATGATAATAAGATGACTTATCTGCATCCTTCACCAATGTTTGCTCGTATTCATACCGGCTGAAATAAAACCGCATTGATGAGCGAAGATCATTATTGAATTGCTGCGTGATAACAGGATTCAGGTTCATATCCTTTACGCGGCCATTCCCGGTGATTGCGATCGTATTTCCCGTGCCGATATCCTGTGTTAAAAAATAGTTGTCCTGTTTTTCATTGTAATATCTTCCTGATAAGCTGATCTTGGTTTTTTGTGTCGGATAAAAATTAAATCTTGCCTGTGTAGTATAACTTCCGTAAGGGTCGATCGTTTTGCCCGGAACTGTTTTGTCAAGATCAAAACCTTCCGAGCTATTACGATTGCCAAATAATTGCAAACCCCATTTTTGTTTCTTAATTGCCGCGGTAATATTTGCATCCGTTGCATTAAATCTGCCATAACGAAAAGATGCATCAAGCTTATTCAATTGTGCCTGCTCCGAAATTATGTTCACAACGCCACCCATCGCTTCGCTGCCGTACAAACTTGAGGAAGGGCCTTTCACTATTTCGATCTTTTTAATATTGCCAACTGACAATCTTGAAAGGTCGATCACACCACCCTGCCTGCCAATGATCGGTTCACCATCTAACAATATCAACGTATAATCAGGAGAAAGACCCTGCAGTTGTACACCATTTCCAAATACTCCTCCGCCCGCTGAACTGGTAGCACCACCACTGGTAATGTATAAACCTGTTTGCTCTGAAAGAATATCATTTAACCGGACTGAACCGCTTTGTGCGATGGCTTTCTTTGAAATGATCTGTACCGGGACAGCCACATTGCTGAGCTTTCTTTCAGTACGGGTAGCAGTAACAACTAACTCGGTCAATGTTTTTGAAAACAACGTATCCTCTTGTGAAAATGCTGTTGCTGTAAACAACATAAAAAGAAGAATAAGCAGTATGGAAATGATTCGTTTCATATAATTCGTATCAGGACACAAATATTGATTCGCAAAAAACTTTTTTTATCACAAGAGTGTCATGAAAGGAAGATGAAAATTTCTTTTACAAAAAAATGACAGCGTTTTGTTAATGAATCATCTATGGATATGAGTAAGATCATGTGCGATTAAAAACACTTTATACGGCTCTAATTTTTACAAACAGATGATAAATAAGTTCTGATCTGTATTCACTTTTACAAACAAATTCTCAAAATGGAATTCATTAATTACATACCGATCCTGACTACATTATTCGGTATTTATTTTTTTATCGTTCTATACTCGCATTGGAAAAAAAATAAAAGCTCACAACATGTTTTTTGGTGGATGATCGGAGTGCTAACATATGTTGCAGGTACTATTACAGAAAGTGTGAATGTGCTTGCTGGGTTCTCAGTTGCAAATTTCAAAGCCTGGTACATAACAGGTGCATTGCTTGGCGGCGCACCGCTTGCACAAGGAACCGTCTATTTATTATGTAAGAAAAAAACCGCAAACATTCTTGCTGTCATCTTGATCACTGTAATAATCAGCGCAGCAGTTTTAGTTGCTCTTTCACCCATCAATACAGAATTGATCACCGGAAAATTAAGTGGTAAACTTCTCGGCTGGAAGTTTATTCGCTACATGACTCCGTTTATTAATCTTTATGCATTTATATTTTTAGTTGGCGGTGCAATTTACTCGGCTATTAAGTATGCAAAAACCAGGCACCAGGGGAAAAGATTTACAGGAAATCTGCTGATCGCAATTGGTGGATTGCTTCCCGGTATTGGGGGCTCCTTTTCAAAATTTGGCTATGTTGAAGTTTTGTTTGTCACTGAATTGATCGGGTTAGTATTTATCTATCTTGGGTATAAAGCTATTCGCAGCGATTCAGAGAGATCGTTGCATTTCAACCAGCAATATCAATTAAGTACGTAAAAAACATCGCGGCGTTTCCGCGCGGATCTCATATACAATTAAATCTTCCATCAGAGCTTTGCTCCAACACTGATGAAAAATGTTCTTCCATCACCCGGTAAAATACCCGGACCCGGGTACCCACCAGCGCGACGCGAGAAATATCTTTCATCAAATAAATTATTGATGCCCCCTTTTACATTAAGCCCTTTTGAAAATTTATAGGTGGCCGTAAGATCTGTTACAATATAGGATGGGATCAGACCATTGTTACCATTGGATGTTGGTGTAATGGTATTGTTAGCGTCACTATAAGTTTCTGCCACATAACTAAGCTGCGCTGTTAGCAGAATGCCTTTGTAACCGGCTGTCATTCCTCCACGGAAAATATGTTCAGGCGCATTCTCCACTTTCTTGCCTTTTGTAGCAGCATCTTTATGATCATCGCTGTAACGAGCATGTGTATAGCCATAAGAACCAAACACGATCAGATCAGCCTTTGTACTTCCAGTAAATGCACGAACAGGATTGAATTCAACATAACTTTCTATTCCTTTGCTCGTGCTGCTGCCAACATTTGTAATTAACCTGTATGAGGGTGCACCTGCTACTGTAACGGTTCCTATACGGTTATTGTATTGCAGGTAATAAACACTTACATCAAAGCTCAAAAAGTCTTTTGCCTTACCACGATAACCAAAATCAATATTATAACCTTTGGCATCTTCCAGGTCCTGATCAACCACATCTGTTGTTGGCGGCGCCTGGAGATTTGCAAACTGGATAGGACGATAGGCCTGTGTGATATTTCCGTAAAACTCGGTACTGGAATTAACATGATATTCAGCGCCAATACCCGCCAGTAAAAAGCTGCGGCTGCGACTGATATTCTGCAAGTAAACAGGCTGACCACCTGTATAGCCATTGATGCCGGTGGCAGCCCCTTCAAGCCATTCATAACGGACACCGGGAACTATGAGAAATTTTTCAGAAAGCCGGAAAATATTTTCTATGAATACTGCAGCATTTCTTGAATCGAAGTCAATATCTCTCGGGTAATTTCCCATAACAGTCACATCATAATTTGAGCCGGTAGTACCTCTTCCATCTGCACGACGGTGTGTAGTACCTGTATAAAGGCGTATGCCCCCGGACAGTGTATTTTCCATGTTACCAACATGAAAATCAGTCATGATACGGCTTTCCAAACCATAATTCCTGTATTCATCAATCTGCACCGTCCGGTTATTATACTCCATGGTTGCCGGATTGATACTGTCTCTGGTAGTTACTGCCTGCAAATAACCAACACTATTACGATCGCCAATAGTCGCGAAAAGTTTTGTATTCCACTTTGTGTTCTTATTGATCTGATAATTTGCGATCAAAGCCGGAGTTGTCCATGTAATATCAAACCAATTGCGGCTGCGGAAACTTTGCTGTGCATCCAGTTGCGTTTGTGCATCGGTTAAACCGCCCGCCTGCTGGCTGCGAATATGCGAACGCATTATTTCTGCCGATAAAGAAAATTCTGGTGTGATATAATAAGTAATGGTTCCAAAACCCGCATTGGTATAGTAGCGGCTGTTTTGTCTCCACCCATCACCATTGCGGTGATCGAAGAATGCATAATAATGCACCTTATCGGTTTTGCCACCTATTGCGTTGTAAGAATTGAACAAGGCATTGCTGCCCACTGTTTGCTGTGTTTCAAATTCAAACTTTTTATTTATTTCGCTGCCATTGCGAAGAATGTAGTTTACCAGTCCGCCAAACTGCGGGCCATATTGCAATGAACCTTGTCCTCTTACAATTTCAATCCTTTGCACAGCCTGTAACTGCGGGTTATAATACGCTTCCGGGTACCCAAATGGGTCTGCAGCAATATCATATCCGTTTTGGCGAACATTGAATTCCCAGCTGCGGTTTGGACTCAATCCTCTTGCAGCAATGCCAATTTGAATCCCACTTGGATCGCTTTCCCAAACATGAATACCGGGAATTTTTGCCAGCACCTGGCGCATGGTATTGGTAACGACATTTCCCTGGACATTATCCAAAACGATCAATGCATTCTTTTTACCTGCATAAATTGAAGTGCCGACCACTTCCGGTAATTGCTGGTAATCACTTTTGCTAAACCGGCCCACAACTGTAATGTCGGGTAAGAATTTATGAACTGGCTTGGTTGAATCGTCATGAAAGACCTTTTGCTGGTTGGGCTGGGCAAACCCGGTAAATGATGACACGCTAACAAGTGCAAAAAATAAAAAGGCATTCTTCATAATGTTGATTTTCGTGCGCAAATATCAATTGCAAAACTCCGTCTCACTTACGGAATAAGTAAAAGGGTTTACGCAAAATGGAAAACCCGCTTGACGAAATGCCTGACAGTAATCATCATCCTTCATGACTTTTAAAAATTGTATTTTCAACAAATTTTTAGTGTGAAAAAATTATACGGAATTGTATTGTTTGTCATCGCATTGAGCGCTTTCTCGCAGGATAGCATGGACGTACATTACAAAATATATGACACCCGGACCAGGCAAGTAACAACAATTGACAAGATCGTGACAGATATGGCTGGTGCCGATGTTTTATTTTTTGGAGAAGATCATAATGATAGCGCGGGACATTACCTGGAAAACAGGATCTTCCGGGCATTGCATGCACGATATGGAGATCAAATTGTCTTAAGTATGGAAATGTTTGAAACAGACAACCAGCTTGGATTAAATGAATACCTGGCTGGATTTATTAATGAAGACCGTTTTGCAAGAGATGTAAGATTATGGAACAATTATAAAGACTACCGGCCAATGGTGGAATATGCAAAACAAAATAAAATACCGGTGATCGCCGCTAATCCGCCACGCCGATATGTGAACCTTGTCACTCGCCGTGGCATGAGGGCACTGGATAGCTTATCAAAAGATGCCAAAAGATTCCTGCCTCCCTTGCCTTATGACACGTTGAGCGGACGTTACCGTGAAAAATTTATGGATATTATGAAAGGCAGTCCGGGAAGCACCAGTCAGAATATTTATTATAGCCAAAGCCTATGGGATGCTGGAATGGCGTACAGCATTTACAATTTCTTAAAAGAAAATAAACGCAAAAAGGTATTTCATTGTGTTGGTGGTTTTCATACAGAAGAAAAACTGGGTACAGCAGCTCAATTGCAGATGAGAAAAAAGAAATTAAAAATCTTAAATATCGCCAGTTTCAGTGACGTATCATTCAACAATCCCGATTGGGAAAAGTTTTCCTATCGTGGCGATTATATCATTATTACCAACCCCGATCTGAAAAAAACATTTTAGGTTTGTCAACAATTAAAACAGGATCATATGCTAAGCAAAT
>JAICPX010000053.1 GCA_025929635.1 Chitinophagaceae bacterium | reverse complement strand
ATCGTTTGGAAATCGACGTGTTCCTCATCATTACAGCTCAAACGAAGTTTGGCTTTGAGAGGAACAGCATAAGTCAATCCTCTTTCCATACACTCTTCGATTGTGTAACGGGGAGGATCGATAAAATAATCAAGGAATTCCAGCACGAAAATGTTGCGGGTATCCGTGATAGGAAAATTTTCTTTGAACACCCTGAATAAACCTTCAATGTTTCTTTTATCCGGAGTTGTTTCCAACTGGAAAAAATCTTTGAAGGAAGCGATCTGGATGTCGAGCAGGTCAGGGGCGTCTGCGAGATGTTTGATTTTACCGAAATCTACCCTGTGATTCATTTTTGTTGAAGACATATCTGTAAAACCGGTTTTTTTAGTTTTGACATGAGACACAAATCACATCCAGGCATTTCCTCTGTTCAAAGAAAAGCCTGTGAAAATCAGCTATTTAATCATGATTTGGGCCGTCAAAATATTAGCGCTAAATAAAAAGGATGGCAAAGGTAACGATTTAATTTTCATGACCAAGAAAAGTTTGCCAACAAAAATCCGGCCGGAAGACCGGAAAAGACACTTTTTTCGACCCTCAGTGTACTGTTACCTTACATGAAAACGGTTGTCGTGAATTGGGATCAATTCATCAAAGATTATTTGAATTTTACCCGCAAAGAAAGGATCGCAATCTTGTTTGTCATCGGTTTTATCCTACTCAGCCTTTTTCTTCCCGGGATTATTTACAAATCAACAGGTCACCAGCCAACCCAGGCGGACAGTGCATGGATGGCTGCTGTAAAAAAACTCGAGCTCAGCGATTCCAACCTGTCAAATGATGAATACCGGCCTAATGATGAGCTGAACATATCCGCTTATCAGTATGACAGAAAGAAAACTAACCAGTATGAAAGTAGTATAGTAAAACGCGAGCTATTCTATTTTGACCCAAATACAAATTCATTGGCGGACTGGAAAAGATTGGGACTACGGGACAAAACAATTCAAACGATTCAAAATTATTTAAGCAAAGGCGGACAATTTTATAAGCCGGAAGATCTTCAAAGAGTATATGGATTGCATAAAAATGATTATGAACGCTTACTTCCTTATGTAAAGATCGAATCAACCAATATACCATCCAATGAACGATTCGTTTCACCAAAACCAAATAGTGAATCGCAACCATTAAAAACTTATAGTGCAAAATATTCTTTGATTGATATAAACCTGGCGGATACGGCGGCATTTGTTTCTTTACCAGGCATCGGGAATAAACTCGCTTCAAGAATTATAAGCTTCAGGGAAAAACTTGGTGGCTTTTATTCTATCGAACAAGTTGGAGAAATTTATGGATTGCCGGACTCTGCTTTTCAAAAAATAAAACAGTATCTCAGGCTTGATAATCCTGCAGTAAAAAAGATAAATATCAATACCGCAACAGTTGATGAATTAAAAGTTCACCCTTATATCAAATACGGTATTGCCAATCCTATAATTGCTTACAGAAATGAGCATGGAAATTTTTCCAGACTAGAAGATCTTAAGAAAGTGATGGCAGTGACGGATGAAGTTTATAAGAAAATAGTGCCTTATTTAACGCTATAAAAAATCCCGGCCCATGGCCGGGATAATTATTTTTCAGTTGAAAAAGAATTAAGCGATCTCAACATCTGCACCAGCTTCTTTCAGCTTGTTTGCAATTTCTTCTGCTTCTGCTTTAGCAACACCTTCCTTGATCGGTTTTGGAGCACCATCAACAAGGTCTTTTGCTTCTTTCAAACCAAGGCCGGTAAGATCTTTAACGATCTTAACTACGTTCAGTTTGTTAGCACCACCGGCTTTCAATACCACATTGAAAGCAGTTTTTTCTTCAGCCGGTGCAGCAGCGCCACCACCAGCAGCCGGACCAGCAACAGCCACAGCAGCCGCTGCGGGTTCGATGCCGTATTCCTCTTTTAAGATTTTTGCTAATTCGTTTACTTCTTTTACAGTCAGTCCTACTAACTGCTCTGCAAATGCTTTTAAGTCTGCCATTGTTTTACATTTTTAATAACCGCCTTCATATTCGCCGCGGCGAATCCGGCGGAGGTTTATAATTATCGTCTTCACTTATACCCGAAGACTTGGGTGTTGTTGTTTATACTCGTAAGAACTAATTTATTATTGATTATTAATTATTAATTATTGAGAGGAGACAATAAAACGGAAATTTCAATAATAATTAATAATCAGCTATGCCTTGGCTGCACGATCTTCCAATGCTTTCACCAGGCTTGCCAGCTTGCCTCCGGCATTCAATGCACTGATCACGTTCTTGGCAGGCGATTGCAACAGTCCGATGATGTCGCCGATCAGGTCATGTTTACTCTTTAAAGAAACCAATGCTTTTAATTGATCGTCTCCGGCAAACACATCACCATCAATAAACGCTGCCTTAAATACCGGCAACTCTCTTTTGGTGTCTCTTCTGAAATCAGAAATGATGATCGCAGGATCCTTAGGGCTTTCGGTGAACATGAGGGCCGTCACACCATGCAGGGAATCATACACATTTGAGTATCTCTCATTGTCAAGAGCTTCCAATGCTTTTTTGATCAGCGTATTCTTTGCCACTTTCATTTCCACTTTCTTATTAAAGCAGATGCGACGAAGTTTGTTTACCTGCGCGACTGACAGCGATTCGGTATTGGTAACATAGAAGTTGTTGTACTGGGAAAACTTTCCTTTCAGTACTTCGATCACTTCATTTTTTTGTTCTTTAGTCATTTTATTAAAGTTTGACTCTTCGAAATTTTTGTTTCTTCAAACATCCCCTTTTAGGGGGCTCGGGATTGTTTAATGAACGAATCCTTTTGTATCAATTGAAATGCCCGGGCTCATCGTGCTCGCCATGCTGATACCTTTCAGGTAAGTTCCTTTTGCAGAAGATGGTTTTGCTTTAATGATCGCGTTGAGCAATTCCTGGCTGTTCTCCGCAATTTTTTCGGGAGTAAAACTCACCCTACCGATGGACGCATGAATGATCCCGGCTTTATCGATCTTGAAAGCGATCTTACCGCCTTTTACCTCATTCACCGCCGCGGCAACATCATTGCTGACTGTACCGGTCTTTGGGTTTGGCATCAGGTTTCGTGGACCCAGTACTTTACCAAGTTTACCGATCTTAGGCATCACCTGCGGAGTTGCGATGATAACATCAACATCAACCCAACCACCTTCGATCTTTGTTACAAATTCATCAAGACCCACATAATCCGCACCGGCAGCTCTTGCCGCTTCTTCTTTATCGGGTGTACACAGCACCAATACTCTTTTGGTTTTACCTGTACCATGAGGAAGTGTGACTGTACCACGGATCGCCTGGTCAGCTTTTTTGGGATCTACTCCCAAACGAATATGGAGATCAACGGAAGCGTCGAACTTGCAGGTGGTTACTTGCTTCACCATTGCGGATGCCTCCTTCAGGCTATAATGTTTAGCTGCGTCAACTTTTGACTGAGCCGTCTTTCTTTTTTTACTGATAAATGCCATTTTCAATAAGTTTTAATTTTTCAAAAGTCTCCGCCTGAGGCGGATATCCGGGGGCTTTTAATTTTCCCAGGGAGCTTTACCTTCTACAGTGATACCCATGCTGCGGGCTGTGCCTGCCACCATTTTCATGGCGCTTTCTACTGTAAAGCAATTCAGGTCAGGCATTTTGTCCTTTGCGATCGCCTCAACCTGGTTCCAGGAAACCTTTCCAACTTTTACCCGGTTAGATTCCTTTGAACCACTTTGCAGTTTTGCAGCTTCGAGTAATTGAACAGACGCAGGAGGTGTCTTGATGATAAAATCAAAACTCTTGTCAGAATAAACAGTAATTAATACGGGAAGTACCTTGCCCATTTTGTCCTGAGTACGGGCGTTGAATTGTTTGCAGAATTCCATGATATTGATACCCTTGGAACCCAATGCAGGACCTATCGGAGGTGCCGGGTTGGCCTGGCCACCCTTGCACTGAAGCTTTACAAAGCCAGAGACTTCTTTTGCCATTTCTTTTTTGATTTATTGGTAATAGCGACCTTTCGTCATCCAGAGCTAGTCGAAGGAGGATTACTCAGTCTCCCAAATTCCTCATTTCCGCCGTAGCGGAGAATTCTAAAGAACTTATTGGGGCGGCAAAGATAGGGTCAATGAAGGAAATTTTAGAATGTTGCTGAAAATTATTTTGCGCCTTATTGTTACAACTGTTCCCAGTCAATTTTCAGGCTTAGATCGGATAGTGTTAACAAATATAAGTACGGTGGAAAAAATCTATCACGATAAAGTAGTCCTGGCTTAAAAGGTCGACTTATCTTCGTCGTCCAAATAGTTCTTAAAAGATGATCAGCAGAAGAAATATCCGGGTAAAAGTGATGCAGACGCTGTACAACGTAACTACCCTTGAATCCGAATTGAAACCAGGAGAACCTCAAAAGATCCTCCAAAACCATTTTGACCAGACCCGCCAGTTATTTGTTCACCTTACATATTTTTTGACCGAAGTTTGTCGCTATGCGGAAACCGATGCCCACCAACGGGCCGGCAAGCACCTTCCGACATATGAAGATCTTCACGTGAATACCAAGTTAGCAGGTAACAAGATTTTGTGGAAGTTATTAGAAGATTCCACTTTCAAAGATGCACTGATAAAATTGAAACCACAGCAAGTGATCAATAAAGAAATGGTGCGAAGGGTGTATCTGCACCTTGATGAGGCTCCTGAATATCGGTCATATATCAATAAACAAGGGAGAGAAACCAAAGAAGAAAAGGAGATCCTTGAGTTTATATTAGATAAAATGATGCTGGCCGATGAGAATTTTACTTCTTATATAGAAGAAAATTTTACCAACTGGGAAGATGACGGCGAAATGGTGATACAACTTTTAGTAAATTTCTTACAAAAACCCGGCAGTGCCGATTTTAAAGAAATGATCAGTGGCGAGAAGAAAGAATTTGCGATAAATCTTTTGAAAACCGTCCTGGATAAAAGTGAATACCTGCAATCCCTCATTATTCCAAAATTAAAGAATTGGGATCCTGAGCGGATCGCTTTGCTTGATATGATTTTGATGAAAATGGGAGTTTCTGAATTCCTGTATTTTGAAACAATACCTCCGAAGGTTACGATCAACGAATACATCGACCTGGCCAAAGAGTATAGCACTCCCCAAAGCGGTCAATTTGTGAATGGAATTCTTGACAATATCCATAAAGAATTGGTAACCCAGGGCAAGATGCAAAAAGTTGATTATAAGAAGGTGCAGTAACCCGTTGCTCCACCGTTTAACAATCTAAACTCTTATACTCAAAGCTTTCGCTTACATTTGCAAACCCAAAAATAAATTCAAATGAAAAGAATCTTTTTTGTACTCATTGCCGGCATTGTGATGATGTCGTGCAATGAAGCAGATCAAACATCGGAAGATAACAGCAACAGTGCCCCAACGACCAATGCAACAGTGTCAGCTAATACATCAACTGCAGCAAACACTCCAGGCGTACAAACTCCTGCTGTTGATACCTCACAGCTCACCACCATTGAATGGCTTGACGGCACTACCCGCAATATGGGTACGATGAAATCGGGCGACAAACTTAATGTCGTATTCCGTTTCAAGAATACTGGCACAAAGCCTTTGATCATTAAAGCCGTAACCCCCAGGTGTGGATGTACAGCGTCAGATAGACCCACTAAACCCTTTGCCCCCGGTGAAATTGGTGAGATCAAAGCCGGATTTGACAGCAACGGCCAGGGAACAGGATCTAAATCAAAAAGCGTGGACGTAGTCGCGAATACGAGTCCGGAAATGACCTCACTGATCTTTAATGTTGATGTGAAAGAAAAACCAAAAAGCTGATCGATTAACAAATAAACAATAACAATGAATATTTTCTTATTGGCAGAAACGCCGCAACCAGGAGGACTCTTTGGCGGAAACTTCACTATCATCTTCATGGGGATGATCATTCTTGTGTTCTGGTTGTTCTTTATCAGGCCTCAGACAAAAAAACAAAAAGAGCAAAAAAAATTTATTGAAGACCTGCAAAAAGGAACTAAGGTGGTAACCATTGCTGGCATCCATGGCACCATAAACAAGGTTAACGATGATGGTACTATCAACCTTGAAGTAAGTCCCGGCAGTTATATTAAAATGGAAAAAGCTTCCATAAGCCTGGAAATGACAAATGCAATCAATAAGGCTGCCACCAGCAGCACTGATAAAAAGTGATCGCACTGGCAAATTACAAACCACAAATTCCAAATAAAGCTCCAGACTCTTAAATATCAAGTTTGGAGCTTTTCCTTTTGAAAGCATTTCACCTTGAAATTTGTGATTTGAATTTTTATTTGGAATTTGACATAAAGAACACATGCTTAAAATCGGTTTGACAGGTGGTATAGGCAGCGGCAAAAGCACAGTAGCTCAAATATTCGAGGTTTTGAATATTCCTGTTTATTATGCCGACAAGGAAGCAAAAAGGTTGATGAACGAAGACCAGGAATTAAGGTCCGCAATCACCAGGATATTCGGAAAAGATGCGTATCCAAATAATATACTGGACAGAAAATACATTTCTTCGATCGTTTTTTCCGAACCGGATAAACTTGAGATATTAAATTCTATTGTGCATCCCGCTATAAAAAAAGACGGGGAAGCCTGGCTCCAAAAACAAACAACAGCTTATGCCATACACGAGGCTGCATTGATCTTTGAGGCCGGGGTAAATGAAAGGCTGGACTATGTCGTAGGCGTGTCAGCACCACAGGAATTAAGGATACAACGCGTAATTGAAAGAGACAAGGTAAGTCGCGAAGAAATACTGAGACGAATGAGTCATCAGCTTGATGAAGAAACAAAAATGGGAAAATGCGATTTTGTTCTGATCAATGATGAGGACCAGGTTTTAATTCCCCAGGTGTTGGAATTGCATCAACAACTACTCACGCTGGCAAAACAAAAGGTCAATGGATAAATTTCCGAATTGGGCGGACCATATCGTTGCTTTTGTTTTTTGTATCGCAGTTCCCTGGTATGCGGCAAGACAAAGACTAAGGTCTTTTCCCAATATTGCTTTTAGCAGCGATCAAAAGAAGAGTATTTACATATCAGGAAGTTTTTCACTTTTTGTTATGGCCGCAGTTGTAATGACTGTTTGGTTAATTTTTAAAAGACCCATTGCTGAGTTAGGGCTTACCCAACCAATCAATACACGATCATGGCTCTGGATCACAGTTATTTTTGTAATAATTTATGTCGTGGATGCAGTGATTACCCTGTCAACAAAAAAAGGGGTCGACATAACTGTCGATAACTGGAAAAAAAGAACTCCATTCTTACCGACAAAGAAACATGAATTACCTGAGTACCTGTTACTCTGTTTCAGCGCCGGTGTATTTGAAGAGATCGTGTACAGGGGCTACCTGGTCACTTATTCCTGGTATTTGTTTGATGGCCTGGACAATCAAAGGATCTTATCAATTCTTCTTCCCGCATTTGTATTCAGCGTTGCCCATTTCTACCAGGGAACCAAAGCGGTGTTCAAAATTTTTATTCTCGCAATCCTGTTCGGATACATATTTATTTATTCGGGCTCGTTATTAATCGTAATGATCCTCCATTTTCTTGTAGATGCGATCGGTGGGCTGCTGACAATAAAGTATATGAATGAACATGAAGGTGTGCAACAGCCAGGTGACGAGAATAATTTCTATTGAGTTCATTCGCCGGGCACAACAGCAACGATCCGCAATGGTCCTCCACTCCCGCCTTTTATTTTCATTGGCAATGCAACAATAAATGAACCTTTTGCCGGAAGCCTTTCAAGATTGGCTACATTCTCAAATCCCGGGATATTTTGTTCATATAATATTTGATGTGTTTTGAAATCTTTTGATTGCCCATAATCAACACTTGCCACATCCAATCCAACAGCTTTGATCTTCCTGTTCTTAACCAACCAATTTGCAAGGTCGGGATGGATACCCGGGAAGTGTAGTTTTGCAACGGCATCGGCTCCCTTTTCATCAGTTCCTAAATATTTCTTTGCATCAGGGTAATATGATCCATAACCGGTGCGAAACAGGATCATGATATCATCGGCTAATTTTCCATTAGCTTTCTCCCAGCCTTCTACATCGGCAACATCAATTTGATAATCCGGGTCCTGTAATGCTTTTGCTGAAACATCGATAACGGCTGCGTCCCCGGTTAATTTCTCTAGCGGAATCTGATCGGTGCTCCATTTACCTTTTGCAAAATGAGAAGGCGCATCCAAATGCGTTCCTCCGTGTTCGGCTGCACAGTAATTGTATGCCTCATAATAGAAACCGCCAGGAGTAACACCATTAAATACCGTATCGAATTTGAAGCCATTGGCGGTTGGCCAATAGACAGTTTTATCAGAAAAATCATAAGAAAGATCGATCCATTTGCCACTGGCGATCTCTTTAGCAACAGCGCCTTTTGTTCTTTCTCCGCAGGAAATGAGAAATAAAGGCAGAATAATTATACACCATTTCATTAGTAAAGTTTTGATGAACCAAATTAAGCAATAAAAATTGTGTTAAGTGGTGATCGCATCGGGGTTTCCGGATCGTAACTTTAAGGGAGATCAGAAAGTCATGAAAGTTGTATTGTTCTTGTGCTTCATTGCACTCTTCGTCCTGTTAGGCGCAGGAGTAAAAAAACCTTCGCCCGTTATTGCTGTAGAACAACCGATCGGATTAAGCGATACCATCGACTTTGCCAAACAGATCCAACCAATAATGGTAAAAAACTGTTCACCGTGTCATTTTACCGGTGGCAAAATGTATGATAAGATGCCTTTTGATAAAGACACAACAATTATCAATCATGAAAATGGGATACTAAAAAGGATCAAAGGCGATGAGAATGCGCTGCTTAAGACATTTATTCAACAGAATAAGAATTCTTCACAGCAACATAATGATAAATAATTATGAATTACTAATTATTTATTATTGGACTATTTCAATTTAGCCAACGCCTCTTTTATCCTCGCCATGGCAGTTTCGATCTTTTCCATGCTATTGGCAAATGAAATGCGGATACAACCCGGCTCGCCAAAAGCACGGCCTGTTACGGTAGAAACATTCGCCTTGTTCAACAAATACATGCAAAGATCATCCGCATCCCTGACGACAGTTTCACCGTCAGATTTACCAAAGAATTCTTTCATTACGGGGAAGATATAAAATGCACCATCTGGTTCTGCACCATGCGTCCCTGGAATTTCTTTTAATAGCTCAAGTATGCGTTTGCGACGACGGGTAAATTCTTTGGTCATTTCCATCGAAGGACGCAGATCCGTCGTCAATGCAGTAATGGCAGCACGCTGAGTGATTGCATTAGCACCGCTGGTAAATTGTCCTTGTATTTTTTCACAACCCTTTGCGATGACCGGGTTGGCTGCAATATATCCAAGCCGATAACCGGTCATGGCAAAACCCTTACTCAAACCATTTACAATTATTACACGGTCTTTCACATTGTCAAATTGTGCAATGCTCTCATGGTGACCTATAAAATTGATGTATTCATATATCTCATCCGAAATGATGAATATATTTGGGTTTTTTGCAAAAATACTTGCCAGTGCATTTAATTCGTGTTTTGAATAAACGGCGCCGCTTGGATTGCATGGAGAAGAAAATAAAAACAGCTTGGATCGTTCCGTAATTGCATCTGCCAGCTGCTGTGGCGTGATCTTGTATTTGTTCTCCATAGAAGTCCTGATGATCACGGGAACACCACCTGCAATTTTTACCAACTCTGAATATGTGACCCAAAAAGGGGCAGGAATGATCACTTCATCACCTGCATCTACCAGGGCAAGCACCGCATTGGCAAGACTTTGCTTTGCACCGGTAGAAACAACAATATTCTCCGGTTTGTAATCAAGGTTGTTATCTCTTTTGAATTTCTGACAGATCGCATCACGCAGATCCGGGTACCCGGCTACAGGAGGATAATGACTCCAGTTATCATCAATAGCTTTTTTTGCAGCTTCTTTTATGTGTTGCGGCGTATCAAAATCAGGCTCACCTAAACTAAGATCGATAATATCAATTCCTTTTGCTCTTAATTCACGACCGAGCTTGGCCATTTTTAAAGTTTCCGGTTCGGCAAAACGATCCAGTAAAGAGGATAATTGCACGGGCTCGGCGATTGCTTGCATTATAGTTTATTTTTTCCGCCGCGAAAATACTTATTTATCGGACTAACGCCTGTTATGTGGAATTACTGATTATTGATTATTTGAACCCTTCATCAATTCAAGTTTTTCCCAATAATTAATAATTAGTAATCAATAATTAAACTTGAATGTACTTAAATCAGGTTCGTGTTCTTTTTTCCTGTTCAATTCATGTTGATAAATAACCTGGCCAAGATTTTTCATAAATGGAAAACCGATTGCGTCGTAATCATATTTATCGTCATTGTATATTTCATCGCTATTGCAATGAATAACGGCACTTAACACGAATTCGACATTATTATTGAAATCCGCGAAATAAATCGCATCAATCAAAAATCCATAAGCCTTTCCTACTTTATTGAATATCCGGATACCTTTTCGGGTACTGCCTTTTTCATTGCCATAAAACAAGTACTTTACAGAATTATCCCAAAAATTCGCCCTATCATAAAACGGGAATTTTGATTCAAGCGGCGTCATGGACATATAGTTCCTGAGAAATTCATAATCACTTTTGCTGAGCTTAAATCGCTGTTTCTTTGGAACTGCTTCAGGGAACATAACGCTACGAACAATATTATGGAGTGTTACCAAAGACATTCTGTTCTTTATTGAAAAATCAAAAGGTTCGTTTACCAGTTCGCCGCGCCGGTAAAATCCTTTCCCCATTCTCGTGTTTCGTTGTGCATATAAAAGCCGGCTTTGCTGCAAGGGTTTTTCATAGACAAGATTCCTGCTGGTATCAAAGAAACGCACTGGGTTTGTATTCCGGTTCTCTTCCTCTGTTAAACTGATCTCAAGCCGGTGAATGATCTGTACGTCACTAAAACCCATTTTATGCAGGGTATTGTTAATGTACTCCTGTCCAAGAAATTCATAAAGCCTGTTAAACGCGTCGTTATCACTTACCAATAATATTTTTTTAATATAATGTTCAATTGTTGGCCGGCCATCAGGCGTTGAAGGATCATTATACACTTCTGTTTGCCCGTTGTAGCCGGCTTCCGTGATCATCGTTGCGTTCTTGTCAAGTCCTTTGATCTTTAATTCATTTAACTTTTGCAATGCCAGAATGGCTACAGGCAATTTTACTGTTGATGCAGGATAGAAATAATCAGCATCGTTTATGTTGAAATAATAATCGGTAAACTGCGGTTTACCATTTTTCCTGCGGTCAATCTGTGTATAAACGACCTGGACTTTATGTTCAGGATCTGAAACGATGGGTTGAAATATGGAAGCGTTTTGGTCTATCAGGCTGTGAAGTATATTATCATTTTTGTCGCTGATCACTTTGTGATTTTTTGTTGTAGAACAGGAGTAACACAGAAGTGAAAAAACAATGAGGGAAAATATTAACTTCATTCTACAAAATAAGAAATATCTTCTTCTTCAATGAAAACAAGAATCATATCAATACTGTTTTCAACCAGCTGCTGTTTAATATTCGGATACTGTAATGACCAGGGCGAAAATCAAATGGAATCAGTCGGCCCATTTTTTAAGGGCACAATTAAAATAGTCATTGGGAACCAAAATGATGACCCAAATTTGATCAAAAAGACATTTAGTAGCATAAAAAGCAGAATTCGTTACCTGGATTTTTCTTCAACTCAATTTGATAAAAACACATATCAACTGACGATTAATCGAAGCGGAGATACATCGATTTTGAAAAAGTTAATAGCTGAATCTTTGACAATTGAGTTTACTGAGGTATATACCATCGGTCATTTACAACAATTATTTAATGCCATTGTCAAAGATTTGGACAACCAAATGCCTGCCAAAACAGTGAAGGATTCGAATGGGCCCAGAGGGGTTCTTGAAAGGCCCCGAACCTTGACAGAAATAATCAGTTTTCTTCAGCCAATCCCTGATCCAAAATATCAAAGATATCTTTACCCCGCCGCAATTGGGAATGTAAGAACAAAAGACACAGCGTACCTGAACAATCTTCTTGGTAACAAGAAATATCAGGCGTTCATACCCGGCTCATTAAGGTTTGCGTACGGTAAATCCGATAGCCCCTCAACTGCAGATTCACGTATACTAAGTCTCTACGCACTAAGTTGAATACCGGGCACCCAAACCATTATCCCACCGGCGATCAAATTTCAGAAGCAAAGCTGGTTGATGAAAAGGACGTTGCAACAAAAAAACCGGTAATTGCTTTTCAATTTAACCGGGAAGGTTCGAGAGCATGGCATTACATGACGCGCAAAAATGTAAGATGGCCTATAGCTATTTCTGCGAATGAAATGGTTCTAACCGCCCCCGTTGTGGAAGGTCCAATTGAGGATGGGTCCACACGGATCACTGGCGATTTTACCGATTTGGAGCTTTGGTACATCCTCACGATAATGCGGTCAGGCAAGCTGGCCTTACCGGTAAGTATTATCAGCAGCAACTTCTCTGCTTCTGACTAAAAACCCGGAGTAATTAACCGGGGAAAATTGACTCCAAATCTTTGATTTTGACACCCAAAATTAGCTTCCTTAATCTTGATGAAACCCCTATCTTTGCCAACCTAAAAAAATCCCAGCCGCTTGCCCCAAACCAGTGTGGAAAAATGGCAATGAGGCATCAAATGTAAATCTATCCCGTATGCAATTCAGAGGTTTAGTAGCGGTGTTTGCAATCCTGCTTATTATTTATTCGGTTTGGCTACTTTCTTTTACTTTTTTTGTAAACAAGCATGAAAAGAAAATTGCTAACCGCGCCCAGGCATATATGAAGGCGACATATCCTGAAGCAAAAAAGTATGCAGATACAGAAGATTATCCTGATACTTTAAAATCACTTTACAAAGCTCGTCTTACGGCGCTTCTTGATAGCAGCAAAGAAGATAAGATAACCTGGTTTGGAAATACGTATGCATATTCACGGGAAAAAGAATTGAACCTCGGTTTGGACCTCCAGGGCGGTATGAGTGTAACAATGGAAGTTGATCTTACCGAGTTATTGAAGTCAATGAGTAACCAGTCTTCGGATCCTGCGTTTTTAAGGGCGCTGGATTCGGCTACTGCTTTAAAGAAGAATGACGATGCCGACTATATCACTCTCTTTTATAACGCCTACAGGGGAATAGCCGGTGAAGGAAAATTAGGTGGGATTTTTTCAGGACCAGGTTTTCCAAACAAGAACGATAATGGCATACTTGAAGTGATCAGGAGTGAAGCCGGCGACGCGATAAACAGAACTTATGAATTGTTGAGAAAGAGAATTGACCAGTTTGGGGTAGCACAACCAAGTATCAATCTTGATGAAGGAAAGGGTATCATTACCGTTGACCTTCCCGGAGTAGACGACAAAGAAAGAGTTAGGAAATATCTTCAGGCTTCGGCCAATCTTCAGTTTTGGGAAGTGTACAACTTCGGTGAACTGGAAAAGGAATTTATAGCTGCCCGTACTGCATTTAATAGTTTAATGAGCGGGGTGACCACAAAGCCCGATTCTGTAAATGTCCCAAATAAAGATACCTTAACCAGGCAGGATTCGTTACAAGACAAAGACAGCCTGCTGGAAGATATTTTTAACCAGGGACAAACTCCTGCTGCAGGTACAGCGACAGCTGCTGAAGCGTCCGGGGATAAAAGAAAAACACTGGAAGAGTATATAGGATTCTTGCAACCAACCCCTGATCAGCAAAATCAACGTTTAATCTATCCGGCTGCCATCGGCAATGTAAAGATCAAGGATACTGCCACGGTAAGAAGATATCTTAGCCTCGTTGGTAATTTTCCCGCCGATGCAAGAATGTTATATGGCATTGTAGAAACAAATCCGCAAACCGGCAAGAAGAATGATTATGTGGGTTTATATTTCATCAAAACCTATGGACAGGAAAAAGCACCGATTGAAGGTGATGCAGTTACAGATGCAAGACAGGATTTTGAACAGTTCTCAAGCAGCCCGATCGTATTGATGAGTATGAACGACCAGGGAGCGACGGATTGGGCAATCCTTACCGACAAAAGTGCGAAAAACAGGATTCCGATCGCTATCGTTCTTGATAATACAGTTTATTCAGCACCGGTTGCAGAAACAAGGATCGAAGGTGGTGAATCAAGGATCACCGGAAGTTTTACTTTAGAAGAGGCGCAAGACCTTGCGAATATTCTGAAAGTCGGTAAGCTCCCGGTATCTGCAAAAATTGTACAGGAGCAAGTGGTAGGTCCCACATTGGGTAAAGAGGCGGTAGCCGGAGGAGCGCAAGCCTTCATAATTGCTTTCATTGTGATCTTCTTATTAATGCTGGTTTATTATAACAGCAGCGCCTGGATCACTAACATCGCATTAATATTAAACCTGCTGTTTACGGTAGGAATATTGACCGGCCTAGGCGCAACACTGACTGCACCAGGTATTGCCGGTTTGATCCTGACGATCGGTCTTGCTGTTGATACGAACGTAATTGCCAAAGAACGGATCAAAGAAGAATTGACTAAAGGAAAAAGCTATCCCGTTGCGGTCAATGATGGTTTTAGAAGATCATTGCCCCCGATCCTTGACGGTCACGTTACCGTTCTCCTGACAGCGATCATATTATTTTATTTTGGATTGGGCCCGGTAAAGGGATTTGCCACCACCCAGATCCTGGGCATCCTCTTGTCATTATTCTCCGGAATTCTCATCAGCCGCTGGATCAGTGATATTTTTTATAGGAGAAAAGTGCATTTTGAATACTTCACCTCATTATCACGCCGGATTTTCCAGAAAGCCCATTTTAATTTTATTGGTTTCAGAGCAAAGGCGATCATGATCTCGCTGGTGGTGTTAGTGTTGGGTGTCTTGTCTTTCTTTAATGGATTTGATGAAGGTGTTGAATTCAGCGGCGGACGCAGTTACCAGGTGAGGTTTGCTCAAAATGTTCCTGTTGAGGAAGTAAGAAAAAACCTGGAAAACGCTTTTGGCGAAACACCCGTTATAAAAACGGTTGGGGACTCAAGAACTTTGGATATCACGACTGGTTACCTGATTGATGACCCCCGGCAACAAGCAATGGTGGATACTTTGGTTGAAACTAAACTGATGGAAGGTTTAGCACCGTATTTACCCCGAAACTATAGCTTCAATCAATTTGATAATGCCCAAAACGGAATCGGAAAGATCGGATCTAAAAAAGTATTGCCGACAATTTCTGATGACCTGAAGAAAGGCGCGGTAAAGGCAACCATATTTGCCATTTGTGTGATCTTCCTTTACATCTTTATCCGCTTCCGTGACTGGAGATATTCTATTGGTACTATCATCGCATTGCTGCATGATGTATTGGTAACATTGATCGTGTTTTCTTTTGCCAGGAATGTAGTGCCGTTCCCGCTTGAAATAGATCAGCACTTTATCGCGGCGATATTAACCGTAATTGGTTTTTCAATGAACGAAGCGGTGATCATCTTTGACCGTATTCGTGAAAACCGGAAATTACATCCTGATCTAACACTACCGGATACGATCAACAGGTCTATCAATGAGACATTAAGCCGGACGATCATGACATCATTGACAGTATTTCTTACTATTCTTATCCTGTTCATTGCAGGAGGAGAAGTTACAAGAGGCTTCGCGTTCGCAATGCTTGT
>JAICPX010000509.1 GCA_025929635.1 Chitinophagaceae bacterium | reverse complement strand
TACATTCGCAGTCTTGCCGATGATTTTGGAAAGGCGCTTGGTTGCGGTGCTTATCTCAGTAGTTTATGCCGTACACGCATTGGTGAATCCAACCTTGCCGACGCAAAAACAATGGCTGAGATTGAAGAAGAGATCAGGAAGATCAGAATGCAAACGGGTAGTTGATACCGATCTGAATGATGCCGCCAAGGGGTTTAAAGTCGGCAAACCATTTATTTTGAAATTGGGAATTGATAGGTTCGGGTGTTGGGTTCTTAACTTTCAATCCATAATCAAGACGGACTTTTATGAAATCAAAATCAAAACGAAGGCCTGTGCCCATCCCGATTGCAAGATCCTTATAAAAGCTTTCGGTAAGATTTCCATTGGGAAAGTCAGGATTTTCATTGATAAACCAAACGTTTCCAACATCAGCAAAAAGACAGCTGGCAACTCTATATCCCCATAATCTCGTAAGCGGGAACCGGTATTCGCCATTAAATTCAAGCTGAAAATCCCCAAACCTTATCGGCGCATCTTTTCTATATTTCAGTGTAGAGCCGGGACCAAGCAGCCGTATTCCCCATGCCCGCATGCTATAAGGCCCTCCCGCAGTGAATTGTTTAAAGAAGGGAAGTTGTGGATTGGTAGGTCGCTCCTTTGTTTTTATGGCAAAACCGGCGCCCACATATCCCCGTAAGATGAGATTGTTTTTTCCAAATGTAAAGTTGTTGATATACTCAAAGTCGATCTTTACAAACTTGAAAAGACTATCAAATATTTTTAAATCAAACAAATTCCCCAGTAAACCCGATTCCTCAAAGTTTGTCCTGATTATTTGTGATGACTTTCCTTGTCCCCACCGGACGGTAAAACCTCCCTGTACAGATAATACCAATCCATTTTCAGGAAACACATTTCTTAAGGAAGGATTATCATTCAGGAATTGAATAAGCGTATCTCTTTTTATTATATGTGCGTATTCAATGTTTGGGAATTTTACAAAAGCAGATTTATTGCTCCATTGAGTGCTGTATCCCCAGGAAGCGTTTAATGAAGTGAGGTTAAAGAAATCGTTGCGTATTGTGTTGGCAAGTGAAAAAGTAAGATTGGTCCGGAAATTATCACGGTACTTTTCCGGCATCCATCTGACATTCGGGATTGGTTTTGGAAATTGTACAATGTGGGTAAAGCTGGCTTGCCTCGTTTTTACAAACTGACCTTTTGTATCCAATTCTGTGGAATACCTTAGGGTTGTAGCGGCCCTGTTAGCTGATCTTCCAAAATTGTTATTGATCAATTGCACGTTTGCACCAACGCCTAATAAGTTTTCCTGTAAGATGATGCTATTACTGTTATTAAAGCTTCCTTCAATGTTCGCAGTCACCGAATATTTTGTGTTAGGTGTGAGATAAAGCTCAATGTCCACCGTATCCGAAAGTCCCCGCGGCAATTGTTCATAATTCACCACCCGCCAGGCATCTAAATCGTTAAATCGATTGACGGTCTTCATAAATCTTTTTTCATTATAAAGATCACCTTTGCGAAAAAATATGTTTTGCGCAATGAATTTTCTTTTGAAAAGATTGCGATAACTGACAAAAGTAAAGTTGCTGTCATATACAATAACAGTTGGCACTCTTCCTGATGTATCAACTACGCTGTAATCAGGGAAAATAGTAGTATGTCCGATAAAATATTTCTTTACTTTATCGACATTGTAGCCTGGCCGAAATCTTATTTCAAGATCGACAGTTGGAGAATCCCGTCTTCTTCTGAGTTCTTCCAGGAACCGAACATCAAATGGATCCACTGACGGACGTAATATAGCGAGGTTAAGCGTATCCCAAACACCCGACAGTTCTTCAAAACCAAACTTCAGGTAGCCGTTTTCACGATAGAGTTGGACAAGCCTGTTCAGTTCTTCAGATATCAGTTGTTGTGCAAACGGGTCGCCCTTTCTTAGAAATGTATTCTTTTTCGAAGCATCCGTTAATGCCTGCAATTCGTTGTTATTGATAACATGCGTTATTGAATCAAGTCTGAAAAGCTGGTTGGTGGTAACAAAGAAATTTACGGTGGTTCTATGTTGAGCGGGACGATTGCCATCGTCAACAATGGTTGTGTCGGGATCGTAAGTAATTGAGTTACGCAGGTAGCCCAGCTTATTCATTAATGCCGTCATGAAAATGACCGAACGGTCTGCACTTGCACTGTCAAAAACGGGGGGATTCACCAGCACCGGCCTGTTGATACCACGATAGAGGAGCTTATAAACTGTTTTGGCCCTCATGCTGTCATCAAGCTGTGATCTTAGTTGTGATTCCAACACCTCTTTATCTTCTTTGGATAAATTACCTTCAATATGGAATTTTGTGTCCCAGACAAACGGTTTATCACGGGGATAATCCTTGGGAACAACGCCACAGGAAGCCATAATGAGAAGGAGAACCGATAAAGCGATTGGGATTGTAAGAGAACTTTGTGGCCTTGTTTCTAACATGTTAAATTAAACAATGATGATCAGTAAAAATCAGGTCAAATATATTCAAAGTTTAGGCCAGAAAAAATCAAGAGATGCTGAAAATAAATTTGTTGCAGAAGGTCCGAAGATCGTGAATGAACTATTGGAAGCAAAGAATTGCCCGGGATTGCAAGTTTTTGCCCTGAAAGAATGGATACAGCTTAACCCTGCAGCAGCCGGACCGGTTGAGTTGATCGAAGTATCCGAAGACGAATTAAAAAAGATTTCACAATTAGTTACACCCAACCAGGTGCTGGCTGTTGCTGAAAAAATAAAATGGGATGATGAAGTTGTGATCAAAGGAACAATATCGTTAGCATTGGATGCGATCCGGGATCCCGGGAATATAGGCACCATTATCCGCGTTGCCGATTGGTTTGGAGTGAAAAACATTTTTTGCAGCAATGATTGTGCTGATGTTTACAATCCAAAAGTCGTGCAAGCTGCCATGGGGAGTATTACAAGGGTGCGGGTTGAATATGTTGAGCTGAATTCGTGGCTTACAAAAAATAGTAATGAGGTCAGCACTTATGCAGCTGTGCTGAATGGGAGAGATATAACCAAAATGGAAAGATTGAATGAAGGAGTAATCGTGATAGGAAATGAATCAAAAGGGATCAACGAAGAAATACTGAAGCATGTCAATGTTCACGTCACGGTTCCGGGAAAAGGAAAGGCGGAATCACTGAATGCTGCAGTGGCTACGGGGATCATTCTTTCTCACTTAATTTGATACAAACCATTTATTATTAATTATTGATTATTGATTATTTGGACAGATCAACAGGTTACGCAATAATTAATAATCAATAATAAATAATTCCTATCTAAACTGAATTGCCTTCACAGGTTTCACCCTCTTTACAATCAAAGTCGGTATCATTAAGATCAAAATGCTGAC
>JAICPX010000440.1 GCA_025929635.1 Chitinophagaceae bacterium | reverse complement strand
TTTGTGATGCCGGGATCTTTGATTTTATATAATCCACCAGCTCTTTTAATGCTGTGTTGTTAGGATCTGTTTTCAGTGCCTCTTCCTTCTTTGCAGCAATTTCCTGAAGTTTTTCGTGGATAAAAGGATCGGTTTGATTCCTGAATTGCGGCGGAATGGCATCGCGGAACTTCACAATATTATCCACCGTTGCTCTTACCTTGGCGGTATTTTTCAGTGCGCCTAAATAGATACTCAACGGGCCAAGCGTTTCAAACTTTGCCTGCGATACCGGTAAGCCATTGAATGTGCCGATGAACTCGTCTTCAAGGCTTTCATCCCCAGAAGCAGCTTTTGCATTTAACAATGATATTTTTAATGTGCCTTTTGCGGGTTGTTTATCCAATTGTTTTGCAATTGCACTTGCTGCATCCGGGTCCACTTCCAGCAATGCATTTAAAGCACTACCGGCAACTGAATAAGAGGAATCTTTTGTCGCCGATTTAAACAAAGGAATGTATTCTGTTTTTTTATATCTGCTCAACTGAGCAATGGCATTTGCCCTTACTGTTGATTTTTTATCATTCTTGGCCAGGTCAGCAAGAATTGGCTCAACGGATTGTTTTACGTTTTCGTTGTCCATGTCAAGACTAAATATCGCTGCGTTGCGAAGTCCATGATATTTATCTTTCAATGCAGTTCTTAATAATTCCAGGGCTTTGGGATCATCCTGTTTTTGTGCTGCAAACTGGATACTCTCCAGCCTGTCAAGATAATTAGCGGCATACTTATATTGATGAACATAGTTATCAAGCGTCTTGTTATCATTCTTATTCCAGAGCATCACCTTATCACCATCTACATTTACCAGGTCCGGATGTTTCGTATAATTGAATGTAAAAGTATCCACCGCATTTTTGACCCAGACATTATAACGTTTTTTCGAGGATCCGTTATAAATATCAATTGCCATCGGCAATGTAAATAGCTTTCCGCTCTTTTGAATTTGTTTAACGATCACATTGACCTTACCGGCGACATCGTCATATACATAATCGATCGTAACTGATGGATGCCCGCTTCCAAAATACCATTGATTAAAGAACCAGTTCAGATCTCGACCGGTCACTTCTTCAAATACGAGTCTTAACTGATGTGCTTCCGCTGATTTGAATTTATATGTCGTGAGATAATTATTGAGTGATTTAAAGAAGGCGCTGTCACCAACAAAATTTCTAAGCATATGAAGAATCCGTCCGCCTTTTTGATAACTCACCTGGTCAAACATATCTTCCTTGTCAGCATAATAAAAACGAACCAGGTCTTTTGTCTCACTTCCACTCTGTAAATAGGTCTGCATGGCCTGGAAATTTTCGGCATCGCCTGCGTCTTTGCCAAATTTGTATTCGAACCAAAGCATTTCGCTATAGTCAGCAAATGATTCATTAAGCGTAAGATTGGTCCAGTTTTCAGTCGTTACATAATCGCCAAACCATTGATGAAATAATTCATGTGCAATGGTACTTTCCCAATTATTACCATCAACTAATTCTCTTGCATCCTGTTGTGCACCTTCCTGGTGGATAGTTGCGGTGGTATTTTCCATCGCACCCGCCATATAATCACGACCAGTGATCTGTGAATACTTGATCCACGGATACGGAACGCCCGTAATCTTTGAGAAAAATTCCATCATCTCGGGCGTATTGCCAAAGATCTTTTTTGCAACGGGTCCATATTCGGGTTCCACATAGTAACTAACTTCCTTTCCCCTCCAGGTATCTTTAGTAACCGAATATTGACCTACACCAAGGAAAAAAAGATAGGGCGCATGAGGAAGGTCCATTTTCCAGTAATCCGTTCTGGTACCATCAGTATTTTTCTTTTGACTCACCAGTTTTCCATTAGAAAGAGTCACGTATTTGCCGGGTACGGTTACGGTAAGTTCCTGCGTTGTTTTTTGATTTGTTTTATCAATTGTTGGAAACCATACAGAGTTTGATTCAGTTTCTCCTTGTGTCCAGATCTGGGTGGGCTTATCTTTTTCTTCGCCTTTTGGATTTATAAAGTACATGCCCTTAATTCCAAGAAAATCGTCGGAGCCATATTTTTCCTGGTATTCTTCTGGCCTGGCGATATAGTCGATATATATTGTATAGCGCTCGCTTGCTCTATAGCTTTTATCGAGCTTGATTCTAAGATTGTGATCATCATTGTATACATATTTCAATGGCGTATTCTTACCGCTTTTTACGAGGCTTACTGTTCTTATATCCATGCCTTTTGCATCAAGGGTTAATGAATCGGTGGGATAAAAATGGGGATGCAGGGTTATCCAGGCTTTTCCAAATAAATGTGATTTGGAAAAGTCAGGTTTTACTTCAAGTTTGGTATGAACGAGATCATTGATCTTTGTAGGGGTTTCCCGGTATTGCTTTTTCCAGGTTGTGTCTTGCTGATGTTGTGCTATCGTTTGGATCGCGATCAACAGCCCGATAAAGAACACGGAGAAGATTTTCATATCCTTGATTTAGGAGTGCAAAAATAGAAGTTACCTGTAAAGAGCGCGGGTGTTATTTTACAAATGGCAAGTTAATAGTTTAGAAAAGTCTTAAGTAATATTTCTCCTAACTTTGACCAACTTTACTTATATCAGTCCAATGAAAAATATATTTCACTTATTCGTATTCCTGTTTTTCAGCCTCACATCAACTCAAGCCCAGAAAGTATATTTTATATATCTGCAAACTGATAACCAGCAGCCATTTTATGCCCGGATGGGAGAGAAAATATATAATTCATCATCGTCCGGTTACCTGATCTTAGCAAATCTCAGGGATAGCAACTACGCTATGAAGATTGGCATCCAGGGAAACCGCGAGCCAGATCAGTCATTTGCAATTACCGTCAATAGAAAAGATCAGGGTTTTTTAATAAAGAACTTTGGCGACAAGGGATGGGGACTTTTCAATTTGAGCACAACCGCGGTAATAATGCCGGCGAGTAATCCGGCAAGTGTCGTCCAAGCTGTCAAAACAGAGAAAAGAGAGGATAATGCATTCACGAATCTGCTGGCCAAGGCTGCAGATGATTCTACGATCAAGGAAAAACCAATTATTGAAAAACCAGCAGAGCCCAAAGTTGAGCCATCTTTGGTAACCGTTGAGAAAAAAGATGAATCCAAAAATGATGCAAAAGAAAATCTTTCGGATAAGCAGGAAGCAGCAAAGAAAGAAACTACACCAATAGAAAAAAAGGAAGAGCCAACGATTGACGATGCTGTTATTCAGAAACGAATTGAAGATTCTATCAGGACAGCTCAGCTGAGGGCTGATTCACTCCTGGCGGCAAGAAATGCTGCAATTCAAAAACAATCAGAAGACTCGATCAGGCTGGTCCAACTAAAAACTGATTCTTTGTTAACTTCAAGGAACAGGGAAGCGGAATTGTTAAAACAGGAGGAATTGAGAAGACGGGACTCCATTGATAAAGCGAAGCCGGAGACTGTAGCAAATGCAGAGTATAAAAGATCCACGGTGAAATTAAGATCAGAAAGTTCCACCACGATGGGTATAGGGCTTGTTTTCATTGATATGCAATCCGATAATGTTGTTGATACTATACGGATACTTATTCCACCTGATAATAAGAAACCAGCGCAAATAGAAGTAAAACAGGAAGAGAAGAAATTTCTCGACATCACGTCGGCAGATTCAGTAACGAAGGATGTTTCAGGCACAGGGGCAGTCAGGGATAATAACTGTAAGGCAATAGCTACTGATGATGACTTTTTTAAACTTAGAAAGAAGATGGTGGGTGAAAATAGCGATAACAACATGATTTCAGAAGCAAGTAAAATTTTTAGAACAAAATGCTTTTCTACCACTCACCTCAGGAATCTGAGTACATTATTTCTTACCGATGAACTTAAATATAAATTCTTTGATGCGGCTTATCAATATGTGAGTGATGCTGAGAATTTTGCTTCCCTTCAGGCAGAACTTAAAGATGAATACTATATCAATAGATTTAAAGCGATGTTACGATTCTAACTGCGATGCGCTATTTTCTTGAAGTATCATATAAAG
>JAICPX010000040.1 GCA_025929635.1 Chitinophagaceae bacterium | reverse complement strand
TTAACTCCGTTTGCCAAACTTGTTTTGCATTTTCGCTCATTACAATTGCCATTTCATGCCACTGATCTTTTATCGCCTGCATTTTTTCAAGCAGCAATTTTGCATAAATGGATCCACTCGCACCGGTAATGGCAATAACAATCTTGTTCATTATTATGATTTGGACATACGCAATCGTTTGAGTTGCGATTTATCTTCACAACCCGGATTGACGAAGGTCAATATTTCCTGTTTCAACTCCAAAATGTAAAAATTACATGTTTAAAACTTGCAATATTAAATTTTTATTAGCGAGATTAGCTTCTTTTTTTCATAGGATAAGGTTTAATGGTTAATGGTTTTTGATTAGGGGCCCCCGATTTCCATCGGGGGTTCACTTTTTTGTTACGGCATGCATCCAATAAAAAAGGTCTCACCTCATGGCAAGACCTTTCATTATACGAATGGTGTTATTTATTTATTCTTGGGTTTATCCAGCATATATTCAAATCTCTTTCCACTGTACTCGGCCATATCGGGCACAGCATCTACTTTATAAAGCCCGGCGTCTAATTTTTTCTTGGTTTCTTCAAACGCCTTTAATGTTGTTTCGATATCCTCGTCATTATGTGCTGCCGATGGAATGAGCCGATAGATGATATGACCCTTTGGTATTACGGGATACACAACGATGGAGGCAAAGATCCCGTAATTCTCACGCAGGTCCATTACCATCGCGGTTGCTTCTTCCACGCCACCCTTCATAAATACAGGTGTAACCGGGGAGTCGGTTTTGCCGATATCAAAACCTCGTTCTTTCAATCCGTTTTGTAATTTCCGGGCATTACTCCAAAGCTTGTCCTTGTATTCGGAATGCGTTCTTAACAGTTCTAACCTTTTCAAATTGCCTACCACCAACGGCATTGGCAGGCTTTTGGCAAAAATCTGGCTGCGTATATTGTACCGGATATAATCGACAATATCTCCCGGGCCTGCAATAAAAGCACCGATCGATGCCATTGATTTTGCAAACGTGGAGAAATAAAGGTCGATCTGGTCCTGGCAACCTTGCTCTTCACCGGCTCCTGCACCGGTTTTACCCAGGGTTCCAAAACCATGTGCGTCATCAACAAGCAAGCGAAACTGGAACTTCTGTTTCAATGCGCAGATCTCTTTTAGTCTCCCCTGGTCACCGGCCATTCCAAATACACCTTCGGTGATCACCAGGATTCCACCAGCACCCTGTTTTTCTATAAGCGTTGCTGCTCTTTGTAATTGTTTTTCGCAATCTTCAACATCGTTGTGTTTAAAAACATAGCGATGTCCGGGGTGAAGACGGAGGCCGTCAATGATACATGCATGACTTTCGGCATCATAAACGATCACATCATGACGGCTGCAAAGGACATCGATCAGGCTCACCATTCCCTGGTAGCCATAGTTCAGCAATACACAATCTTCTTTTGAAACGAAAGCTGCCAACTCAGCTTCTAATTGCTCGTGAAGGTTACTATTTCCACTCATCATTCGGGCGCCCATTGGAAGCGCCAGCCCGTATTTGGCTGCAGCATCAGCATCTGTTTTTCTTACCTCAGGGTGATTTGCCAGCCCGAGATAGTTATTTAAGCTCCAAACGATAACATCTTTGCCACGGAATTTCATCCGGCTGTTTATTTCCCCTTCCAGTTTTGGGAAGGCAAAATATCCATGGGCCTGTTTGCGATGCTGGCCAATTGGACCGTAATTCTTGAGTAAACGTTCAAAGATATCTGCCATAATATAGAGGTTGGTGTTTTAGCAAGTCGCCGCAAAGGTAAGGTTTAGAAGGCTTTTTACAGGCTGAATTTTAGAGGAAAACGGCCAAAATTTTGATAACTCTTAAAGACTGCTGCTTACAAGTTTGGATCACATCAATTGCCTTTTATACAACTGGATGGCATTCTCAAATCCAAGATAAATGGCGTCGCAGATCAGGGCGTGTCCAATGCTAACCTCATCAAGCCAGGGAATGCGCTCTTTCAAAAATTTTAGATTGTTGAGATCAAGATCATGCCCGGCATTTAAACCAACCCCAAGCTCTTTCGCTCTTTTCGCTGCGGCAACATAGGGCTCAACTGCAGATTGCCGATTGCCGGCTGCATATTGCTTAGCATATCCTTCGGTATAAAGTTCAATTCTATCCGTACCGGTTGCAGCGGCACCTTCAACCATTTTTATATTGGGGTCCACAAAGATCGAAACACGAATTCCAGCTTTTTTAAAAACAGAGATCATTTCTTTTAAATAATCTTTGTTCATGATCGTGTCCCAGCCATGATCAGAAGTTATTTGCCCAAGTGCATCGGGAACCAGCGTAACCTGGTGCGGTTTTGTTTCCAAAACAAGATCAACAAATTTTTGTTCTGTACAATTTCCTTCAATGTTGAATTCAGTAGTAATTATCTTCTTGATCTCCCTTACATCATTGTAACGAATATGTCGCTCATCAGGACGGGGATGAACGGTAACTCCGTCGGCTCCGAAACGCTGTACATCAACCGCAGCTTTTACTACATCCGGATTATTTCCGCCGCGTGAGTTGCGAAGCGTCGCAAATTTGTTGATGTTCACGGATAGTTTGGTCATAAGCAAATCTACAAATTCAGAGTAATGCGCTGTTATTTTAACTTGCTGTTATCGCCTGATTGGGTAATTTGCCTGTGAGAACAAAAACCATGAAAAAAATATCTTCACTTATTCTGATCTTAATTACGGGGCTGGTATCATATTCGCAAATGGGGCCTGCTTCAGCAGAAGAAATAATGAAGGAAGCATACGCGGCTGCAAGAAAAGAAAGTAAGAAAGTTATGGTGATATTTCATGCATCCTGGTGCGGCTGGTGTCACAAGATGGATACCGCATTAAATGATCCTTCGGTAAAAGTATATTTCGATAATAATTTTGTTATCCGGCATTTGGTGGTGTTTGAATCAAAAGGGAAGGAGAAGCTTGAAAATCCCGGCGCACTGGAAATGCTCGCAAAATATAACGGCAAAGACGATGGTATTCCTTTCTGGCTGATATTTGATAAGGACGAAAAATTCCTTGCGGATTCCAGGATGAAAACAACTGCAAATGGAGTTGAAAAACTTCAGAACACCGGTTGCCCGGCATCGCAGGAAGAAGTGAAACATTTTATAGAGGTACTTAAAAAGACGACCTCGTTAAGCGAAGATGAGTTAGAAAAGATCAGGATTCGGTTCAGGAGAAACGAATGAGCTAAAATTCCTTCTTACTGTTTCTTAGCATTTCCGGGAACCCCCATTTTTTTGAGAGCGCATTTACGGCCATCGTTATTCGCTTGATCTTAGTGGGTTCAGTTTTAGCAGTCTCTATCCATTTACTGAAATAATTCTTGTGGGAACCAGTCAGGGTATCGAAAAACTTTCTTGCTTCTGGTGCATCATCAAGACATGCTACAAAATCTTGATTCAGCTTATATCCCTGCCGATCTACCTGGAGTTTTACATTTAACATTGCTCCTTTTCTTTTCCCGATTTTCTTGCGGACGTCAGCGTTAAGTGTCAGGATAAAATTTCCGCCACCCATTGGAAGCAAAGCAGTGGGTTTCATGGAAAAGTTATCGAGCTTTCCTTTTACATAAAATCCTTTCCTGTTTCCGGGCATTAGTTTTTCAGCGATGACTGAGGGGATATCAATATAAGTCCAGCCGGTTTTTTCGCCCTGCTTATCAAACTGCCTTATTGTTGTTGTGAACTGAACCATTACGGCAAAAATAATATTTGCCGTCAGTAACTTTTATTAATGGCTTATTTCCGTTTCGATAGCTTCATTCAATTGATCTTCGTATTGGCAGATCCATTTTGGGAGTAAAGTTGAGCTCAGTTTCCATGTGCCGCCTTCGCGGAACATCGAAAAAATTATCCGATTGCCACGATCGTCAACCGTATCAACCGAACATTTTTCTTCAACCCCGGTACCGGTTTTCCTGAAATTGAATTCTCTTAGTCTTCCCTCAGCTTTAATCAGCTTGGAGAATTGGATGTTTTTGACAAATTGTATGGGCATGGTTCTCTGTTGTTAGGGTTTTTATTCAGCAATTTTAGTGCTATAACGAATAAGGTCAGATAAAAATTTATTAATGTTGATAAATAAAATCGAAATCCCGGGGCCCTTCCATCATTGCTGATAAACTAAAGGCTCCGGGATTGCTGCGTTCAGAGAGTTTGTCAGTTAGGATTGTTCCAACTCAGGTAATTTGGAAGCAAGTATATCCATACGTTCGATAGTTGGCGGTTTTGAAAAAAGATCACTGGCTTTTTCTTCCAGGCTCTTTGCAATTTTTCCTGACAAATGTGCTTCCCGGTCCTGATTGGTAAGAAATGTATCGAATATCCCGTATGATGTTGGGCCAAGCTTCAACGCATACCAGCTGACAGTACCCGTTTCCTTCACCGCAACGGCCAGGCTTTCTCTCAACAGCGTTTCTACTTCTGCCTCTTTTCCTTTCCTGGCTTCAAGCTGAACCCATAATGCCACTGTTTCCATAAAACTTAGTTTTTGACCTTGTAAGTTTACAACAATTATTCCAGACAAGGTTGAATCCCCGGGGTGCAGAGTTTCCGGTCTGAAATAATAAAGCCGATACCGGAAAGGCTTTGTCGAAGAAATTTGACACACGATTATTTTGGCGGTGCTGCGGGCGGCAGATCGGAGTTGAAGCAATCTCGGAATAGTTTCCATTTGCCATCCTCCATTTTCCAAAGCACGATGTATTTTCCACGATCAATTTCTTTGCCTTTTTGACTCATTGTATAGGTGCCCTCTTCTGCAACCATGTCAATATTCCCCCACATATCAACAGTGGTTAGGTTAAGATCAATAGGCCCCATCGCAGCAAATAAACCACCAAAAGCAGCTTGAATCGCATTCCTGCCGGTAGCCGCTGGCATGTTTGATCCCATCAACTTCCCGTCGGAAGTATACATGGCGGCAAGCCCGACAGAGTCCCCTTTAGCAACCAATCCCCCAAATACGGCATTAGTAGAATCAATCACTTTTCTTGCAGCGCTAAGATCAAAATCCGATTTTGTTTCATTGGAGGTTGCAGTAGTAGTCCCGGATTCATTGGCTGTATTGCTGCAGGAAATGAACAATACAGTGCTAAATGCGGAAATGGCAAGTGTTGTAAGCAGTTGTTTCATAAAAAACTTTTTTCGTAAAAGAATATTAATACCAGAAAGGTAAGTTATTTATCAAACCAAATTAAAAAGCCCCGAACGGATTCGGGGCTTAAATGTTGTCATGTTTCATAAATTAATAACGATAATGCTCCGGCTTAAATGGACCATTCTTTTCGATACCGAGATATTCAGATTGCTGAGGAGTCAATTCGTCCAGCTCAACTCCGATCTTGGCCAAATGAAGTCTTGCCACTTTCTCGTCCAGGTGTTTTGGAAGCACATACACCTTATTCTCATAGCTTTTATGATTGGTCCAAAGTTCTATTTGAGCCAGGGTTTGATTGGTAAATGAATTGCTCATCACAAAACTTGGATGACCTGTTGCGCAGCCAAGGTTCACCAGCCGGCCTTCAGCAAGAAGAATGATGTCCTTTCCATCGACATTATAAACATCAACCTGTGGTTTGATTGTATCTTTTGTATGCCCAAAGTTAGTATTCAACCATGCTACATCGATTTCAATATCGAAGTGCCCAATGTTACAAACAATGGCCTTGTCCTTCATGCTGCGGAAATGTTTTTCAGTGATAAGATCACGACAGCCAGATGCAGTAACGATAATATCGGCTTCTTTTACAGCATCAGCCATTTTCTTTACAGCATAACCATCCATTGCAGCCTGTAATGCACAGATGGGATCGATCTCTGTAACAATAACACGACAACCCGCTCCACGTAATGAAGCCGCTGAGCCTTTGCCGACATCGCCATAACCACCAACTACAGCTACTTTACCCGCCATCATCACATCTGTGGCACGACGAATTGCATCAACCAGGCTCTCTTTACAGCCGTATTTATTATCAAACTTGCTCTTGGTTACAGAATCATTCACATTGATCGCAGGAACCGGAAGAGTTCCTTTTTGCACCCGTTCGTACAAGCGATGAACACCAGTTGTAGTTTCTTCACTAATACCTTTCAGGTGCTGGATGAGCTCGGGATATTTATCCAATACCATATTTGTAAGATCGCCGCCATCATCGAGGATCATATTCAAAGGACGATCAGCGCTTCCAAAAAACAGTGTTTGTTCTATACACCAATCAGCTTCTTCAATAGTCTGCCCCTTCCAGGCAAATACGCCTATACCGGCCTTCGCAATAGCTGCTGCCGCATGATCCTGTGTGGAGAAGATGTTGCAGGAGCTCCATTTTACTTCTGCACCCAGTTCGATAAGTGTTTCAATGAGCACAGCGGTTTGAATGGTCATATGCAGACACCCCGCGATGCGCGCACCTTTGAGTGGTTTTGCTGGACCATATTCCTGGCGGATCGCCATAAGGCCCGGCATTTCTGCTTCAGCGAGACGAATTTCTTTTCTTCCCCATTCGGCAAGTGAAAGGTCTTTCACCTTGTGAGGCAGCTTAAAGTCAATGTGTGAAGTTGTAGTAGCTGACATGGTTTTAATTAAGATTTATCAGTTAAAAATTTTGAATTTCTTCTTCATGTCTTCCATAGTCTCCCGTGAACGAAAACACGAAGAACCCAAAGTTAGCGCAAATAGGTAAAACGACTGCCTTCTTATAAAAAATTAGAATAAAGTGAATAAAATTTCGTTTATTGTAGAATAAATCACTATAATGCCATGGCTAAAGTCAACAAAAAAGACGAATCTCCTACTCAGGTCGTATTGGATCAGAAGGACCTGGCGATACTCCGGCTGTTGCAGCATAATGCCAGAATTACCGTGAAAGAAATTTCTGATAAAGTGAATTTGAGTACAACACCTGTATATGAACGAATCAAGTGGTTGGAAGAAACGGGAGTGATCAGGCAATATGCAACGCTTGTTGATCCCGCAAAACTCAACAGGCGACTGATGGTGATTGCGTATGTTTCGCTTAAGCAGCATAATAAAACTGCCGGATCAAAATTTGTGAAAGGAATCAATGAGACGAACGAGGTGCTGGAATGCTACAGCATTTCAGGAGAGTTTGATTTTATGTTAAAGATCGTGGTAGAGGACATGAATGCGTACTATGATTTTCATGTGAACCGACTGTCCGAGATGGAGAATATTGGCAACGTGCAGAGCATTTTTGTGATGGGAGTAGTGAAAGAGACCCATATCTTAATTTGAAGGTCCCACCGTCTGGCATCGCTGATTAGATCGCACCTTTTACTTTGGTATTCAGCACTTTTGAAGCGGCCCTGCCGGCAATTTTTAACATGTTTTGTCGGGAAAACTACGATCGTCAACTGTAAATCTGTAATTTGTATTGATCTAATGAAGCTAACTTGTGAATAATTAAACTAACGGCCAACCGATATTAACAGGTTCCCGTCATAAATCGCTAATCCGGATTTATTATGAAACAAAAAATTCTATTGTTCGCAGGACTGCTATTAACGATCAGTTCCGTTTTTGGACAAAGAGACAAAGGAAAATCAGACCCTGGCTTTAATAATAAGCTCCTGTGTCCATTTGAGAATGGAATGGGTCGTGAGCCTAAGGAAGCTTTTACCTGGGATCCGCCTGATAAGAAAGTGATCATGATCAGTAAGATCGATACGGCGATCCGCAGTTGCATAGATGCAAAAGTGTTTACCATCAATCCAACTGAAGACGGAAGATTTGAAATGGTGATCTATTACAAGGATTATTATTTCTGGTATTACGGAATAACAAAAGCATTGGTAAACGTAAACCAGAATATAAAAGCCGGGCAGGTGTTAGGCACTTATACAAAGGGGCAGGAAATGGAATTCAGGATGTTCAAAGATGAAGAGCCCGTCGATCCGAGAGCGTTTTTGCAATGTAAGGTGAATGAAGAGTAATCGTTAACCATAAATTTATTTATATGACGGCATATGATACAGTTTCGCAGGCGATCACCGGTCTAAAAGAAAGAGGCTATACCCTGGATTTTAATTTGAGATCAAATTGTATTGAATGCGAGGGGCAAAAATTTAATTCTCAGGACTTTGAAATAACTGAGTTTCATCGTTTTGAAGGCTCAAGCGATCCTGGTGATGAAGCTATAGTATATGCGATCGAATCCCGGAATGGCCTGAAGGGAGTTTTGGTAAATGCGTTCGGTGTTTATTCCGAACCTGTAAGCGATGAGATGATGAAGAAATTAAATTTCTCAAAAAATTAAGCGGAATGAATTTAAAACGGACCATCTTTCTCAGCATCTTAATTTTTATTATTTCTGTTGCGTCTGGCCAGGACAGCCTGCAATTAAAATGTCCTCTTACTTCAGGTATTTCACGAACTATCAGGGCAAGTGATAAAGATTACCAAAAAACCTCGGAGTATGGCGTTATGATCACAAGCAGAATTGACACTGTTGTAAGAGCAGTGCATGATGGGGCCATTGTGATCGTTGACCGGAATGAAGAAGCCAAATACGATGTCGTAATTCAATACAAGTCATATTCTTTCTGGTATGTGGGAGTGCTTGATCCCAAAGTCACAAAAAAGACCAAGATAAAAGCCGGAGATATTATCGGGAGTTATAAACCTGGTGACATGCTTGAACTGCTTATGTTCAACTCCGAAGAACCTGTGAATCCAAGAAAGTATTTAAAGTGTAATTAGAATTGAAGTCAGAAGTCCGAAGTATGGAGTCTGACCCCGGACTTCAGACCCCAGCCGTCAGTGTTTTCTCCATAATATAATCATTCATAAAAAATCCGTTCCCGATATCTAAGTTTATAAAATCAACTTCAGTGAAGCCCAGTTTTTCATAAAACCCTTTTGCTTTATTGTGTTGATTCACCTGCAGGAAAAGCGAAGAGGCATTTTTCTTTGTTATCTCTTCAATTATGTGGTCGATCACAAATTTGCCTGTGCCTTTTCCCTGCTGATTTTGCAGTATATAAATCTTATGAAGCTTCCATCTTTTGGGTTCTACCTCTGCATAGGATGCAAACCCTACGGGATGTCCGTCTTCGTAAACGATTATGAATTCCGAACCTTCCATTGTCATTTGTTTCTGTAAGGAAGCTTCGCTGTACATCATGTCCAGCATATAATCGATCTGTTCCTGGGTAAGAATAGAAGCATAAGTTTGCGGCCATACACGAAAGGTGAGCTCACGGATCAGTGGTATTTCCTGAACAGTTGCTTTTTTTATTTCGAACATCAAGATTGTTTGGCGGAAGATAAGAAATTAGAACATTTTATGCACTGCAATCAGAAGTAACAGTGTCAATGATCGTTAAATACCATTTCCCGTTCAGATAACTAAGATAAAAGACCAAATCTTTCTCTTCGTTAGCACTTAAGACAATGCGTCTGCTTTTATATTCGGGATTATAAAAGAATTGAATTGTCTTAATTGAAATGGCAACGGGCCGGTTCTTGTTTCTATCTATACAAATTTGAGAGACTAAATGGTCGATCTTTGTCGTATCCACAAATAATCCTTTTTTACACCATGTTTGTTTACCCCAATCAAACGCTGGAAGAATTGAATATGCTAACCTGTCCGGGATCACCCCTTTTGATCATAAGATCAGGTTAACTATTTTTTGTCATTCAGTCTTCTTCTTCTTTCCAAATATCTTCTGGAATATATTTTTCTTTTTAACGCTGTCTTTTTCTGGCTCGCCGATCTTTACGGGCGGAGTAACAACAGGTTCTTTTTCCGGTTTCTTTTTATCGTCATCTGTTACCGGCTTGCTTTCAGGACCTATATATTCACGAGGTTTTAGAATTTCAAAATCTTCTTCATCCCCGATACCCTGGTCTTCACCTTCAGCTGCAGGAGGAGGGATCTCGTCAAGCAAATTCAGGAAGTCAGCACTGTTCATTTCCAATTCAAGATCATCAGGTTTTGAAAATCTTGCATCCCGGTCAATGCCCAGTTTCTTATCTGCATAGACCTTCCTATAGAATGACTCCCATATTGGTCTTGCTGCAATACCGCCATAACCTCGTGTATCGTTTTTATTTAAACGGACAAAACGATCGTCACAACCCACCCATACACCGGCGAGCAACTGTGGTGAATAACCCATGAACCATGCATCACTGTTGTCATTTGTTGTCCCGGTTTTGCCACCCATTTCTGCTGCACCTAACCTGGATCTCAATCCCGCTGCCGTGCCAACATCAACGGTACCTTGCATCATGCGCACCATTTTGTAAGCGATCGCCTGGCTGATAGTTTCTTTGCGATTTACACTGTAATCAAATCTTTTTATCACATTGCCATTACGGTCTTCAATCCGGCTGATATACCATGGTTTTGTTGTGAAACCGCCGCCGGCAAAAACGGTATAACCCCAAAGCATTTCATACAAAGAAAGATCACAGGCACCGAGCGCATTGGCCGGATGTGGACCGATATCAGTGGGAATACCCAGCCTGTTGACAAAGCTTTCAAACGCTTCCGGCCCCACTTGTTTCATAATATAAGCACTCGCGCAGTTCTTTGACCATGCCAACGCGGATGCCATAGTCATTGTTCTGCCGGTACAGGAATTGGTTGTGGCCGGAACCAGACGCTTGCTTCCAAAATCCTGTTGAACATCCTGTACCGGGTCTTCAGGTCTCATGCCAAGCTCCATGGCCTGCGCATATAAAAATGGTTTTATCGAAGATCCGACCTGCCTCTTGGTTTTTAGATTAACATGATCGTATTTGAAAGTCTTGAAGTTTACACCTCCTACCCATGCTTTTATTTCTCCAGTTACCGGGTCCATTGCCATAAATGATGCCTGCATAACCTGCCGGTGGTACCTGATCGAATCGGACGGGGTCATCACAGTATCTTTTTCCCGTTTTGAATTCCAGGCAAACACTTTCATCGGCACCTTTTTTTTAAAAGCCCGCCTTATTTCTTCGTCGGTATATCCATCCTCTTTCATATTTGCCCAGCGGTCACTGTTCTTCATTGCAGACTGGAGCACATTCTCGTGCTCTTTCCAGACGGCGCCGCTTTTGATGATACCGGTTGCATTCAAATATTTTTGCATTGTCGGCATCCATTCAGCGATTGCTTCTTCGGCATACTCCTGCATACGGGGATTAATGGTCGTAAAAACTCGTAAACCATCGTCATAAATATCATAGCTTTCGCCATCAGGCTTCTTTACATCTTTTAAGATCGTTTTGAGATCCTCGCGCAATACTTCACGGAAATAAGGAGCATAACCGGTATTCTCATCCAGTTTTTTAAAATTTGTTTTAATAGGCTGAACTCTTAGTTTATTGAATTCAGCTTCAGCCAGCTTATTATTCTTTACCATTTGACGAAGCACAATGTTTCTCCTGTCAAAGGAAGCTTTTTCATTCCGCAACGGATTATAAAGACTATTTCCTTTTAACATCCCGATAAGCACAGCTGCCTCCTCAACTTTCAGTCGGTCCGGTTCTTTTTGAAAAAAAGTAAGACTTGCATTGCGGATACCATATACATTATTTCCAAACGGTACGGCATTAAGGTAGAGCGCAATGATCTCTTCTTTTGTAAAGTTCCGTTCCAATTTTACCGCAATAATCCATTCTTTGAGTTTTTGGATCACACGAATGGCCCTGCTTTTTCTTTCATGATCCAGGAGTGCTTTTGCCAATTGCTGTGTTATGGTACTTCCGCCACCTTCACTACCGGCCAGTATAATTGCCCGCAAAGTGGATTTGAAATCAATTCCTGAATGATTATAGAATCTTTCATCCTCCGTGGATATCAGAGCATCTACCACGTGTTTTGAAATGTCTTTATAGTCAACATTGCTCCTGTTGCCTTTTTCCAGGTAATATTTCCCCATCAATGTTCCATCATCGGCAAATACTTCAGTTGCCTGGAGGATGCTTGGGTTTTCCAACCTTTCCAAAGATGGCATTGGGCCAAATACTCCCCAGCCTGCAAGCATAACAAGTAGAACAAAAGCAACAAATCCGCCGAAGAAAATTTGCCAGAAGACCTTGACACTTCTACGCATGATGTATGGTTTAGATGTGAAGTTGAAACAGCCTCAAATAAAATACCACAAAGTGATTTCAAAGCTAATAAAATAGGCGAGCATTGATAAAAACAAAACCTTAAAATTTACCCGGCATATTTTTTTCAATGAATTGCTTGTAAAGACCAATATCCTGCTGAATTTTAAGTATTTCAAGATTGGAAGCAGAAATGATCGTGAAACTGTATTTCTCTGCAGCAAGCCAGGGAACAATTTGTGAATTACTGACTGGTTTTACGGTTTGCACATAGTCCGCAGCCGCCTGTGCATTATCAAAATTGCCAATCAACACGAGTTTATATTCAGGATTTAGCTGAGCGGTAGACAGTTCAAATTGTTGATTATAGAATTTGCCCCGGTTATAAATGTTAAATGCATTTTTTGTCTCGTTTACCCACACCATATCAACCTTGGTAAGTACAACTGCTGCGTAGTATTTATCATCCGGTTTGAAAGAATACGAGGAAACCATTGGACGATTGACTACGGTGTCGACAGCTTTTACAACAGGGTTGTCTTCAATTGCCTTAACCACATCCTGGGGTTTTTCTTTTGGAGGAAGTTGATTGAACACAACAGTGTCTTGTCTTTGTACCGTGCTGGTATCAACCTGTAAAGGTTTTTCTTCTACTCGCCGGACATCCAACCCGGCCAACTCATTTTCAATTTTCTGTCTGCGGCTTAATACATCTATCATAACCGCTGCTTTTGCCGCCATCGGCGTATTTGGCTTTTGCGCGATAATTGCGTTCAGGATCTCTGTTGCCTTCGCATCATCTTTTTGCTTAATATAATAAACTGATTCAATATACATCAGTTGAGGAGTCCAGTACGTTGAACCATACAAGCTATCCGCAATGAGTTTATCGGCTACAGCTTTTTCAAAATTCCCCTCAATAAATAAGTTGTAAATGTCTTCATATGCCCTGGTGGCCTCAGGATTTTGACTACTACCCGGGTCTTTGCCCGTTGTTACAATTTTGGTAAGCCGGCTGTCACCAAATTTTTGCTCCATCATTTTCTTCACTTGTTCTGCGTGGACGGCGTCACCAGATTTTTTATAACAATAATAAAGTGTAAATAACACTTCATCCAATTTTTTAAAGGTCGGGAAGCGTTCAACTATTTCCTGGTTTGTTTCAAGGGATGAAGCGCAATCTTCCAGGTCATTTGCATACGATTTACCCAATTTATACAAAGCTTCACTTAACGAATCGTTTGACAACTCCATTTGTTTGTCAGTAAGCGGTAAATTGTCGTACAACGCGTCAAAAGTGATTTCACCCGAAGCGGCTTTATTATCTGGTTGGGTCAAACTATTTGAGGGCTGATTCGGCACATTTTTATTTGCCTGTTGAAAACTCATGCCTGCAGCGCGGCGCCAGTTATCCACGTTAGGCCTGTTTCCCCATCTTGCTTTAAATTCGGCAGCGCCTTTGGTCCTTATTGCGGTGTTATAAAAATACCAATCACCTTTCGATGAATTATTAGTGAAAAGATCGGTCTGGTCATTTTTTTGCGTTCCTATTGGAACAAGGGGTGAGGTAGACGGATCTTCTTTTAAGCCACTTTCTTTTCTCAGTTTGCGGACAAGTTTTCTTACGAAATCTCTTCTCGCTTCTTCCGGCATAGCGGCAATTCGTTGCAAACTGTCCTGCCTTTCTGCAATATCAAGTTGAGCAACAAGATTGTTCAGTATTTGTTTTCTTTCTCTTATTTCGTCCGCATTTTTCAGTCCCGTATCGCCTATGTCAATGCTATCGTATAAGCTTTTTGCTTCCCGGTATTGCCCGCGTGAAAAAGCAAGATCGGCCATTTGTAAAAATGCTTTATTCTTTAGCGCTGGATTATCTACACTGTTCTCCGTGCTTTTTTTAAGATTGGCTAAAGCCGCATCAAAATTATTTCTTTCCAATTCCATTTGCGCAATCGTATAGTAGATGACATCCCTATAGTCATAATATTTGTCGCGCCTGGCCATCTTCAGCAATTCAGCAATATTTCGATCGATATAATTATCTCCACCGGTTTTATTGATACGAATGGAATGAAGCCTGGCATAGATCTCCATCACAGGGTCAATCGTATGGTTGATCACTTTATCGTAAAACTCTCTTGCTAAATCAAGCTTGCCACTCCGCTCGTATAACTGTGCGATCAGGAATTCCCACCTGGCTCTTTCCTTTTTATTTGTGGCGTTGCTTAATGCCTTTTCCAAGTGTACCGCCGCGCTGTCATAAACATTACCCTTGTAAAACCACCATGCCTGTACTTCCTCCAGGTCGTTTTTCAAACGCTTTGGAAATTCGGGGTCATCTCTCAAAGTGATGATCAGGCTTGCCGCTTCGGCATATTCTTCCATTGCTATTAATGTGCGGATCTGCCAGATAAATGCATCGTTCCTGCTGGGCGGTTCTGAAAAAGCTCTTCTTGGCAGACTGTTTTTTTCTTTCGTTGAAATAGAAAGAGCGTTATTACCATCAAACTTGCTACCGATGGTTTGGTAATATCCGTCCTTCTCCTTTTTTGCGAAGGCGTAATTAATAAACTGGAAGGTGAGATAAGCGGAATCGAACTGTTTACCCAGGTAATAGGCAGCGCCTTGTAGTAAATACAAATTGTCGATCCATTCATTGCGCAGATCATGCAAAACAATTCCTGTGGTTGTTTTAGCGATTATAGAATCCAATTCCAAGGAATCGGATGCGGTTTGATCCAGTGTATAATTGTAAAAAGGCAACAATTCGGTATAATCATCAAAATGCGCGGCCTTAGCATTTTCCAAAACAAGGTTCAGCTTGTTTTTAGCGTTAAAAGCATAATTGTAATGTGTAAACGCATTTTGGGTTAGCCTGCGGGGTAGGGTGAATTTCTTGGTTTCAGACTTTTCTGATCCTAAGATCCGGTCATCGTATTCCTCCGGCTTTTTTATGTCAAAAGAAAAACCTAACTGTGCATGGCTCTGAAAATAGAAGAAACACAGGATAGCTAATAAGAGTTTGTGATAAAACTTTCTGTCCAGGTACATTGCTGCGCAAGCTATTGTCTTAATAACTGAAAATCAAATAATTTATTTTAACATACGGCTGTTTTTTATCATTAATTTCTGCCGTTCAGCCCGCTTTCCTTAATTTTAAAGGCTCTAAAATTTCCTGTTTTGAAAATATCCCCGGAATCCACGCTAAAACGCCTTCGGAACCGCTACCGCCTGGTAATTATGAACGATGATACTTACGAGGAGGTTGTTACGTTTAAGTTATCGAGACTCAGTGTTTATGTCATGCTTTGCACAATTTTTGTGGTATTGGTAGGACTTACAGTCGCCCTGATCGTCTTTACGCCATTGAGATATTATATTCCGGGATCGGGCGCTGACTACCGGGCGGACAGGGAGCTTCGGCTGATGAAATACAGGACAGATTCACTCGAGCGGGAATTGAAATTCCAGGAACAGTACAGGGAAGGATTGCAAAGAGTCTTAAAAGGCGATGTGTCGGTCAAGCTTGATACCGTGACCGTGGACGTTCCAAAAGAAGAGATTATCGGCAACTAAATTTCTAAACCTATGTTTAATACTAAAAAACCAACCACAACAGTTATGAGTACAGAAAAAACAACCAGTAATGGGGGCGGTAATGGTACTACATTGATCAGCTCCGGGACAACCATCAAGGGAGATATCAGCAGCAACAGCGATCTCAGGATTGACGGAACGATCATTGGGAACATTAATAGTAACGCAAAAATTGTGATCGGTAACAGCGGCGTAGTGGAAGGAGATATTCATGGAAACAATGCAGATATCGTTGGAAAAACTTCAGGAACTATTAAGGTAAAGGAATTGCTTCAGTTACGTGGAGAGTGTGTGGTGAATGGAAATATTTATGCCGGCAAATTGCAGGTTGAACCGACCGCTACATTCAACGGCCAGTGTCATATGGGTGCCAATGTTGTTGATATGGCTTCAAATGAAACGGCTTCGCTTGCAAAATGATTTATTGTACTCAACGCTTTAACTTCGCACCGTCTCGCCTCAGGCCAGACGGTTTCTTATTTTAGCAAAACCCATTAAAATGAATAAGCAAGCGCTGCGTAATTTTTTTCCTGCCATCATGGTATTCCTGGTTCTCAATTCAGGTTTTCTTGCTGTGATGAGAAAATTAGAAGAATGGGGGGTTGATTATACTGTTTTGGTCGTTGGAAATCTATTGGTTTTTGGCATCAGCTTCCTGTCTTATTGGATGGCAGTCAAAGGGCTCACAACAAAGAATACGCATGCTTTTTTTCGTTGGGTATATGGTAGCGTGATGATAAAACTTTTTCTGCTGGCTGGCGTCGCCTTTGTTTACATCATGATGAACAAGGAAGAAGTGAACAAGCCGGCATTATTCTTTTGCATGGGATTATATGTTGTTTATACATTTATCGAGGTGTCTGCATTGATGAAAGTGAATAAACAAAAATCAAATGCCTAAACAGGAAGCGCCTTTATCACAGCTTAATACATTCCTGCCTTCCGGAACCTATGCAACTGTTGAAGAGTATCTAAGGTTTTATAAGATCCATCTGACCATTACCGGCCGTCGCAAAAGTATTTTAGGTGATTACCGGCATCGTACCCATTTTAACAATCACCGGATCAGCGTAAATGGTAATTTGAATAAGTATGCTTTTCTCATCACGTTGTTGCACGAGATCGCCCATTTGCTGACTTTTGAAAAATATGGCAACAAAGCAATGGCCCACGGCGCTGAGTGGAAAAGCTTGTACGCTTCGTTGCTAAAACAATTTGTCGATAATAAAATATTCCCGGCTGATGTGGAAAAAGAGTTGTTGATCTCGTTAAGAGACCCTGCTGCTACCAGCTGTGCAGAAGATGGCCTGATAAGAGTGTTAAGAAAATATGATACAAGTACCAACGGGTACAAACTGGTGGAAGAAATTCCTTTACATGAATTGTTTAAAATAGACGATGGGAAGATCTTTAAAAAAGGAGAGCAACAAAGAAAAAGATTCAAATGCGTGGAGGTAAAAACGGGAAGGGTTTATTTGTTTAGCCCGGTGTATGAAGTAGAACAGCTGAACCGCAAGCCCACAATTTAGACCTGGGCCTGAAAAATTAAAAACCTGACATAAATTCATCCAAACAAAAAGCCTGCATTATGAGAAAGATCATAGCAATTATTTTTTTAGCGAACATTTTTTATACCGCAAATGGACAAACTGAAAAGGGCGACTGGATAGTCGGCGGGAGAGTTGATTTAAATACTGGTGAAAACAGTACACAAATCAGGTTCAACCCAGGTGCGGGGATCTTTGTGGTTAATAACCTTGCCATCGGCGGGAATTTCGTGATCGATTACGCAAAATCCGGTGATCTTAAAACGACGAACTTTGGATTTGGTCCTTTTGCACGATATTATTTTACCAGGTCGAATGCAAAGCCACTATTGCATACCGCATTTA
>JAICPX010000705.1 GCA_025929635.1 Chitinophagaceae bacterium | reverse complement strand
CGATTTGCCCCGAAAGCAACGATACCTATAGACTACAAAACGGGTTAGTTGCAAAGGATCGGTAAAGTACCTGCGTTTCTTGACGAAACTAAATTTGTTTCCAGGGTTATGTCTGATATTTAGACGTAGCCAATGGTCTATAGCGTGCTGCTATTCCGATCATTTTCAATTAGAATTACTAATTGTTAACTTCGCGGCCGTTAATCAATAACATCATTGATGTTTATGGAACTAAGATCCACAAGTAATTTGAACGGAAAGGGCAATGACGTTATGCAAAGCGAACTTGTCGTTGTCTGTAGGCGAATAGAGGACGCGCATAATACCTAATCATTTATATATGAAGAATTTTGCATTAATCGGCGCTGCCGGTTTCATAGCACCTCGTCATCTAAAGGCTATAAAAGAGACAGGCAACAACCTTGTGGCGGCGTTAGATAAATTTGACCAGGTGGGAATTATGGATTCGTATTTTCCAAATGCCGACTTTTTTATTGAGTTTGAAAGATTTGACCGTCATATAGATAAATTAAAACGTCGGGGCGAGACAATTCACTATATGAGTATTTGCACTCCGAATTATCTGCACGACTCACACATCCGTTTTGCCTTAAAACAAGGCTGCGACGTAATTTGTGAAAAACCATTGGTGTTAAATCCTTGGAATATAGATTCGCTTCGCGAGATAGAAAACGAGTGTGGTAAAAAAGTATATAACATACTTCAGCTACGATTGCATCCCGTAATTATTGATCTGAGAAAAAAAATAGCAGCAGGTCCACCTGATAAAATTTATGACGTCGATTTGACCTACATAACATCAAGAGGCCATTGGTATTTTACCAGTTGGAAAGGAGACACGGCAAAATCAGGAGGAATAGCGACGAATATAGGCATACACTTTTATGATATGCTGACATGGATTTTTGGGCCGGTTAAAAAAAATATTGTTCACATTCATACGCATGATAGGGCAGCTGGATATCTGGAATTGGAGAAAGCGAGGGTAAGATGGTTCTTGAGCATTAATTACGAAACCCTGCCAGACGATATAAAGAACAACAAAAAAAGAACATTTCGCTCGATTACTGTCGAGGGAAAAGAGGTGGAGTTTAGTGAAGGCTTCACGGACCTTCACACCAGAAGTTATGAAGAGATTGTTGCAGGACGTGGATTTAAAATTGAGGAAACGAAAACATCAATTGAAATTGCTCACCTGATCAGACATCAGCAGCCAGTTGGACTGAAAGGAGATTATCATCCGTTCGCCAAGTTGCCTCTGGAGGCGCATCCTTTCGCCGCAAGTCGCTCGTAGACCATTTTCCAAGATTATTTGAGGTTATGAAATCATTGCAAGGGCCCCGGTTGAAATATGGAAGCGTGCATCGTCCGCACAAAGCCAGCGCGGAGTATCTCATGGTAGAAAAGGGTATCGATTGTGACTGGATTCCTATAGTTAGTTTAAAGTTGTAAGACCAAGGGGATCGCTTTCAGCTCCTATTCT
>JAICPX010000059.1 GCA_025929635.1 Chitinophagaceae bacterium | reverse complement strand
GGGAAAATCAATGATAGTGCTGATAATAAAAGGATGTGCATGATTCAATTCATACGTACTGAATTTATAATTATCCGAAAGCACTTTCTCATAATTCCTGCTCACGATCAGCGTCGGACATAGGACTACATTTTTCTGCTTTAATAATCTGACAAAGTCATTGCTTACGATCTCATCGTCTACACTGTGCACCAAAAAATCGGCGCCGGCTTCAACAGCGAGCTGTGCTGTTATGCGTTCTGTTGCGTGTACAGCAACACGCTTGTTATTGCGATGTGCTTCATCAATTGCCGCCTTCACCATTTCATAATTTTTGCGGGCGCCTGCTTCTACATTTGAATCCAGAACGATATACCAAATTTTAATAAAATCGGCTTTATACTTTAGTTGCTCGTGTACAAACTTCACCGCATCTTCTTTTGAGTTCATTAATGCAAACGGACTTTCATTACCCAAATCCTTATAAACCCCCGGCAACCATGTTGTCAGCAAGGGCCCCGTCATACTGATAATTGGCGATGTTTTTCTTAAACCAAGTGTGTCTCTCTGCTGTAAAAAATTAAAACTTGCGCCTACATCAATGACAGATGTAATTCCTGTAGCCGTGTAACGATCCAACAGGTCATCCATATTGTCATGAACAAACTTCAATTCCTTATCATAAGGCTGGTATTTGCGGAGGTCGATCGCATCTGGGCGTGCATACAATCCACCGCTTTGAAAGAAATGAACATGGGCATCAACAAATCCCGGCGATAACCATTTTCCTGTGCCATCGATCACTTCAGTGCCGGGAGGAAGCTTATACTTTTTATCATTATGCACACTGACGATGCGGTCGTTGATAACCACCACATCGTAACCATTCAGCAGTTTCCGGTTTTCTACGTCCAGTACGTTCACATTCCTGATGAGTAGTTGTGCCGGCGATTGGCTTTGAATGAAAAAGCAGCAAATCAAAAAAACATGTCTCATAAACGCTGATTGTTTGCCGAATGTAATTGAAAAAAGTATAGCTGCTATAAAACGCCAAAACAACTGTTCGTCTTACAGAATATTTCACATGAATATGTGAATCGTACACACTCTCTAACTATTACCTTCACGCCTCCAAACCTTAATCGTTATATGAGAAGTCTTTTTATCATCGCCGCGCTGCTTTTTGTGCAGTTGTCAATAACTGCACAAAAAAGAGGACGGTTAAAAATTGATTCCCTTCTCCAGGTACTGCAGGCCAATCCCCATGATACAATGCGGGTTAAAACCCAGAACCTACTCAGTTTTGAGCTCAAATTAGCAGGCAAACTTGACTCTGCACTCGAATTGTCATCTTCTTCATTGGAGCTTGCAGAGAGGATAAATTTCACCCGGGGTGAAGCTGACGCGCATTTTTTCGTGGGCCAGGCTTATGTGACCAAAGGAAAATTAGCTGATGCTTTAATGAATTATCTCGCTGCTCAACAATTATATGAACAACTGGGAAACCGAAAAGTAGAGCTTGCCGAAACATTTTATGCCATCGCGATGGTGCATCAGCACAACAAATATGATGAATCGCTTGGCTTTCTCAGAAAGGCGTTGCCAATTGCTGAACAAACTCCCATCAGAGACCTGGCAGGGAAAATTGCCTATACTACTGCGGTCTTACTCATCAGGAAGAGCGAACAGGCTGAAGCCATAAGGTATAAGGACCTGGCAATAAAATATTATACCGAGGCAGGGAACGAAACAGGGCTGGCAAATTGTTATGTGGTCAGTGCCCGGCTAAATAATTACTATGGCAATACCAGGCAATCAATAAAAGACAATTATGATGCGTTGCGTCTTTTTGAAAAAGTTGGTCATAAAGTTGGCATTTATAATGTACACACCGGTCTCGGCATCATCTACGAACAGCAAAAGAACTGGAATGAGGCCTTGAATAGTTATCTCGCTGCAAAGAAAGCCGCCGAAGGAGTCCCTGCCAAAGAAGTGCTGGCGGGAGCATACAACAACCTCGGTAACGCTTACCGTGAATTAGGCAATACAGAAGAAGCACACAGGTCTTTTAAAGAAGCACTGAAATTATCCGAACAAGCAGCGGATAGAAAAGGCATCGCCACTGCACAGGGAAACCTGGGAACCATATACAGTTTAATGGGGAATAAAACAGCCGCATTGAAAAGTTTTGAAGAAGCCAGAAAAAGATTTGAGGATATCGGCTCAAAAGAATCTGCTACTATTTCTTACCTGGAAAGCGGATCTGTTTTATTTGATCTGAAGCGATATGATGAAGCGAAACAAACACTCGAAAAAGGATTGCAGTTAGCGAAACAGGTTGGTTATAAAGAGATCATTAGCAAATCATACCGGTTGCTTTCACAGATCGATACCGCCAGGGGCAACTATGCCTCGGCTTTTATTAATTATGACATGTACATAACCTACCGCGACAGCTTATCAAATGACGAAACGACAAAACAACTCTCGGAGCAACGCCTGCAGTACGAATTTTCAAAGAAAGAAGATTCAATGCGTATGCAACAAGCGCTGATCGCTGAGCAATTGGAAAAACAAACACTGCTTTCCAGGCAACAACAACAGGAATTAAAACTAAAGCAGGCATCCCTGGAGATCACGCAACGAGAAAAAGACGTGCAGCTATTAAAATTCCTGCAAACTAAAACCGAAATGCAACTGATCAACGAACAAAATGAAAAAAAGCTGGCACTCACACAACAAGAAAAAGTATTGCAGCAGGCGGAACTTGAAAAGCAAACATTGCATTCAAAGCAAAAAGAACAGGAGCTTCTCCTGAAAGACAGGAAACTGAGCATTCAAAAAGCACAGCGTAATATCTGGTTAGCCGGGGCTATTGCTTTGCTGATACTTTCTTTTGTCATGTTCCGCAACTACCGTCAAAAACAAAAAGCCAATCGTTTATTACAGCAACAGAATATTGAACTGGAGGAGCAGCGTGATAAGATCAGGAAAGCAATGGCCGAATTGCAGCAAACACAAATACAACTTATACAAAAGGAAAAGATGGCATCGTTAGGTGAACTGACTGCCGGTATTGCACACGAGATACAAAATCCTTTGAACTTCGTAAACAACTTTTCAGAAGTGAATGTTGATATCGGAAATGAATTGAAAGAAGAAATGAGTAAATTATCATTGTCACATGAGCAAAGACAAAGCCTTCATAACCTCGCCGATGAGCTTTTGCAAAATCATCAAAAGATTGCACATCATGGGAAAAGAGCAGAGGCTATCGTAAGAAATATGTTGCAGCATTCACGCAAAAGCCCGGGCGTGAAAGAACCCACTGACATCAATGCACTGGTGGATGAATGTGTCGGCTTAAGTTATCATGGCTTCCGTAGTAAAGACCAAACATTTGAAACAAGGATCGAGACAGACCTCGATCAGTCGCTATCGGATGTGCAGGTGATACCGCAGGATATCAGCCGTGTATTGCTGAATTTGCTGAACAATGCTTTTTATGCTGTGAACGAAAGAAAGAAACAGCTTAACGGGAGCTTTCATCCAAAAGTTTTCGTGAGCACAAAACGACATGGAGCTTATTTCACCATCACGGTTAAAGATAATGGTACAGGAATGTCGGAAAAAGTAACTGCCAAGGTATTTCAACCATTCTTTACAACAAAGCCGAGCGGGGAAGGAACAGGATTGGGATTATCGTTGAGCTATGATCTTGTTACCAAGGGTCATGGTGGGGAGTTGAAAGTAGAAAGCAAGGAAGGTGAAGGGGCGAAATTCACCATACAATTACCGGCCTGATCTTAGAGTGCTGAACCGGTGAAATATTAATTAACGTAGCGATAGTACTATGTTTCCTGGTTTTTCACTCATCGATATGGTATTTGTATTTTCCGGAGCATTTATTATTGGCCTCGCCAAAGCCGGACTTCGCGGTATCGATATGCTGAATGTGACATTGATGGCAATGGTCTTTGGCGGCAAGCTTTCGACAGGCATTGTATTACCCCTTTTATGTGCAGGTGATATCGCTGCTGTTATTTATTATAATCGTCATGCCCAATGGAATCATTTCTGGAAACTTATGCCATGGATGGCATTCGGCATTATCATCGGTGTCTTTCTGGGGAAGGATATGAATGAACTGCTTTTTCGAAAAATAATGGCGGTGATCATACTGATAACGGTGATCAGCATGCTTGTAATGGAATTAAGAAAGTCTATTGCAATTCCTTCTCATCCCCTGTTTGCCGCCACCACCGGTGTTATTGCTGGTATTACCACCATGCTTGGAAATTTAGCGGGTGCATTTTCTAATTTGTATTTCCTTGCCATGAGAGTTTCAAAAAATAATTTTATTGGAACGGCTGCCTGGCTCTTTCTGTTTGTTAATTTATTCAAGCTGCCATTCCAGGTTATTTTTTGGAAAAATATCAACCTCGGTACGTTAAAAACAGATCTTATTTTACTTCCGGCAGTAGCGATCGGTTTTATTGTTGGCGTGATGATCGTTAATCGGATTTATGAGGAACAATACCGGAAAGTTGTGATCATTCTTACTTTGATTGGTGCCGCCGTTATATTCTTAAACAGGTAAAAACTCCTGGTGTGTCTTAGTTTAGTTTTTAAACACGGCGACACTGTGATCACAGCGAATCAAGGAGATAATCTTTGAGGAACTTTGTGACGTTCTGTTTCCGTGGTTCAAATCTGTTTCAAACCAGGACATTACTAAATCCCCCGATGACTTATCTTGAGTACTTAATTTTATTATCTTCCGTCAACCAATCTTAAGACACATGCAAAGAAATTCCCACTATCGCACTGTCCTTATTTCGCTGATTGCAACGCTCATCCTCGGTATTGCAAATGCACAGGTGATCCAACTCAACGCAAAAAATAATTCTGTGGATTATCAAAAATTGGCAAGAATTGATAGCGTCGTGAATGAATACGTTGACAAGAAATGGCTGGCAGGTGCCGTTTCAATTATCATAAAAGACAACCAGCTTGTACAATACAGGGGATATGGTTATGCTGACATTGAAAGTAAAAAGCCAATGCATAAAGACCAGATATTCCGCATCATGTCACAAACAAAAGCTGTCACCAGTGTTGGTATCATGATCTTATATGAGCAGGGAAAATTGTTGCTCGATGAACCGATCTGGCATTTTATCCCTGAATTCAGAAATCCTGTTGTGCTTGATAAATTCAATGATGCCGACACAACCTATACAACGGTGCCTGCCAAAAGAGACATCACTTTCCGTGATCTTCTCACCCACACTTCCGGCATTGATTACGCTGATATCGGTGGCTCAAAAGTCAGCGCTATTTATGCAAAGAATAAAATACCCTCAGGCCTTGGCTACTTTAATGCTGATCTTCTTGAAAGAATGAAAACAATGGCCAGGCTTCCACTCAGTTTTCAACCAGGTGAAAAATGGCAATATGGGTTGAATACAGACCTGTTGGGTTGCCTTATTGAAGTGATCAGCGGGATGACACTTGATAATTTTTTCCGTAAAAATATTTTTGAGCCATTGGGAATGAAGGACACTTATTTCAATGTGCCGGCTTCAAAAGCGAACCGCCTGGCAACCGTCTACACTGAAGATTCCGTGGGCAACATAATCAGATGGAGTCATACATTTCGCAATATAGATCCTGACTATCCATTGATGAATACAACATATTTCTCAGGTGGGGCCGGGCTTTCATCGACTGCTTTTGACTATGCTGTTTTCATGCAAATGCTATTGAATGGCGGTTTATACAATGGTCGTCGCATTTTGTCTAAACGTAGCGTGGAGATGATGACAAGCAATCAACTGAAAGGCGAAATGTTTGGCGATAGTGGGATGGGATTGGGTTTTGGCCTAACATCAGCAATGGATGAAGCAAAAGGCGGGCGTTATTCGGGTTCGTTCGCATGGGGTGGCTATTACGGTACCAGTTATTGGGCGGATCCGAAAGCCAAATTAGTCTGTCTTTTTATGACACAACAAAATCCGAATAGTCATGGTGATATCCATGAAAAATTTGAAGCGATCCTTTATTCAAGTCTGAAATAGGTTTGTTTGACCCCCAAATTCTGAATCCAAAAATCACCTGGCGGGTCCAGGTTGGTGACATCGAGTGCTTAAAAATTTGAGTTGCTACTTCTATCTGCAAATAAACAACACGAACATACTTTCGTTATCAACCTTAACTGGAAATAACTCCAGCGAATCTCATGTTGTGGATAAAATCATTGAACCAAACCTGGATATAACTAAACATCATGGAACCCTTGCATGATTGTTGAACGATAAGCCAGCCAACTTTATTTTGATATCCTATCAACGGTTTTGTGATGAGTGCAATTGAAAAAACAGGAACACCGACTTTTACCAGGGCAAGAAAAAACAGCAAAGCCCTTGCTACTCCACCTTCAAAAAGACTATTCAGAGTTGTTGTGAACAATGTCAAACAGCTAGCGGAAGAATCTTCAGGTAATAATAAAGAGATCGTTGAAACGATGATGGACGATCATCATGGTCTGCCACCACAACCAACAGGCTATCTTAAATTCCCGTCTTATGACCCGTTTTGATAGATGAGCTGGTTTTTTATTATTATTATCCTGATCCAATCATTTGTTAGTTCTGCGAGATCTTTTATGAAATCTTTCTTGCCTGCTTTAAACCCATGATTGGCTCCTTCTATTTTTACCAGCTCTGCAAGCGGCAGTTTTGAACATACTTTTGTGATCAGCTTCCATGTAGCGAATTCATCTTTTGATCCCTGTAAAAATAGCATCGGTGATCCTATATCTTTTAGATGATCCCCTCTTTCAATCGAGGGTTTACCGGGCGCATGTAAAGGAAAGCCATAAAAAATGATCCCTCTTACCCCGTCATTATTATTGTTGGCCATATACTGAGAGGTCATCCGTCCACCAAACGATTTTCCTGCAACAAATAGAGGAAGGTTTGGAAATAATTTCATTGCCTTATGAACCACTGCTCCTATTGTTTGGTGGGCAACCGCAGGGGTATCAGGTCTTCCTTTTTTATTTTCAGTAAACGGAAAATTAAATCGCAGCGTAGCAATGCCTGCATCTGCCAAAGACGCAGATAACGCAACCATAAATGAGTGATTCATGCCGGCTCCGGCACCATGTGCCAGGGTCATGACGGCTTTTGCTTCTTTTGGTACGATTGATTCTGCTGACACGCTACCTATAGCTGGTGAAACTTTTACTGATAAAGACCTTTTTTTCATTGTTACTGTTTTAGCATTACTGAAGTTAGGAATTCTGAATCCCGACTGGATATTTGAGATTGGATATTTAATATTTGTCCGAAGGACTCCTTAGGAGAGATCGTCGGGCGTAAAATTCCGGGTGAATTAATGTCCGTTCATAAAATCGTGCTATTTGCGAATAAAAGTTTCTTTAACTTAATAGTCTAAAAGGAATAGCTATGGACCTTCAACTCATCAGTGGTAAACCAGATACCATCGATCACCTGGTTTTTACAACCACCTTTACTCACAACAATGTTTTTTATAAAGCAGCGCTTGCTGAAACCATTTCATGGGATGGACAGCTAACCGGAACTTATGATGTGCTCCTTCAGTCGGGCAAGGGCACAAAACGTCTTACCCTTGTAAAGGAAGGTGCTCATTGGAGAGCGGGAGAAGAAATTGAGCAGATCGGTATCATTCAGCAGGATGTTGTCGACCTGCTTGGTGAAGCCATTAGCAAGGTTCGCAGGTAAAATTATTTTGCCGTAATTATACGGTCGTCCTCTAAGCGGGATGATTTGTGTTGTCCCATCAATTCAATAAAAAGATACGAGGATGAACACGGCAATAATGAATAATAATGAGCTATTCTTTTGAACAAATTCGCGAGACGCTAAAGAAATACAATTTTGAAGAGAATGCAGCTCCCCCGAAACTGGTAGTGGCCGGAAAAAATTTCCTGGACATAGAACACAAAAAAAGGCCCCTAAGTCAATTTATCATTGGTGTAAAAGAATACTACGCTTCTGAACAGTTCTTCCTGGACCAGTTCCTGGACCAGTTAGCACTTGAGACCCGACGAAGACCCTTATCCTTTACGTATGAAGACAAAAGTAAACTGGAAACCGTGATTGCTGATTTTGAGGACTATTTTGATGTCAAGCTTGGGAGCAATTTGTACCAAAGGTTGAAAGCATCAACCGGAAACGGAGACCTTAGATACTGCCTGATTATTGTGATCATCGAAAGCTATTACTTCCATGAGAACCGCAGACAGGTCGAATAACATAATTATCTATTCTAAAAGAACGGCATGCTCCCGCGACACGCCTGTTCACGAAGGCTTTCATCACCAAACCTGGTATATCTCTCTTGATCCGGTCAGATACATTTCATGATATCCTCTCATTTTTTCTTTCATCTTCCTGTTTTCCTCAGTATCCGCTTCATATTTTTTCCAGCTCTGCTCGTAATCAGCCAGGCTTTCATATTTAGTTACGACAACTACTTTATTATATGGCCCGGAAAGATCCGTCATTATATTGACGGTTTCTTTATTCCCCTCCATTAGCTCTTTAAACAATTTTGCCACTTTGGAGGCATTGCCCGGTTTGCAGTTAAAAATATCATGAACGATGATCATAAATTTTTGTTTAAAGGTAGAAACATTGGAGCAACCATTCCTGAATTCTACAATTTGTTTTTATTAATGTCCTGACGCTGGCACAGGACTCATTGCAGCGGAAAGTTTTCACTTTATTTTTTGTTTATCTTTAAGAATAGAATCGCAAACCTTAAAATCCCCGGTCATGAGCAACACGTCACGCAGAGAGGTCATCAAAAACTTAATTTTTAGTGGTGGCGGTCTTATCATCGCTCCGCAAATTTTAAGATCAGCATCACTATACAAAAAAGACAGGTTGGGCATTGCACTTGTCGGTCTTGGCTATTATAGCACGGACCTGCTTGCACCTGCCCTTCAACAAACAAAGAATTGTTATCTCGCCGGAATTGTTACCGGTACTCCGGCCAAGGCGGAGACATGGAAAACAAAGCATAAAATCCCTGAAAAGAATATTTACAATTATCAAACCTTTGATCAGATCGCTAACAATGATGACATTGATGTGATATATATTGTTTTACCCCCTTCAATGCATAAAGAATACGTAATACGTGCAGCCAATGCAGGCAAACATGTATGGTGCGAAAAGCCAATGGCGCTGACAGAAACGGAATGCCAGGAAATGATCGATGCCTGTAAAAAAAATAAAAGATCGCTGGCAATTGGTTATCGTTTACAACACGAACCCAATACACAGGAGTACCGCCGCATTTTAAAAGAAAAATTGTTAGGCAATGTAAAAAGTCTTGATTGTGCTGCCGGTTACAGGGATAACCGCACTGATCACTGGAAGCAAAAAAAAGAAATGGGTGGAGGTGCACTTTATGATATGGGTGTGTATTCAATACAGGGAGCAAGATTGGGAACAAATATGGAACCCGTTGCAGTAGTGTCGGCTAAAACATCTACTACAAGACCGGAGATCTATAAAAATGGATTGGATGAAACCGCTACGGCTGTATTAGAGTTTCCCGGTGGCGTATTGGCAACTATTAAGACCAGTTTTGGTGAGAATATAAATTTCATGAACATTGTTTGTGAAAAAGGCGAGATCAAAATGGCGCCTTACTCTGCTTATTCTGGTGTAAGCGGCAGCAGCCCGCTTGGTGAAATAAATACTCCTTATTCTGTTCCATGGCAACAAGCCAAACAAATGGATGATGATGCGCTGGCCATAATGCAAAACAAACCGATGCTTGTACCCGGCGAAGAAGGATTAAGAGATATTCGGATCGTGGAAGCGATCTATAAGTCTGCAGCGAGCGGGAAGTCGGTAAGCGTGTAAGTACATTGAAATTCCAGATTTCAAATATTGTCACACCAGGTTGACCGATCAATTCTTTCTTCGCTTCAACACCCAATAAAGTCCCTTGACATTGGCTTCCCAGTTTTTCAGCATGTTGACCAGTATGATCTCTTCTATGAGTTCAAGACCGGTGATAATAACTGCCGTGTAAAACAAGACCAGGCTGGGATAAAAGAAAAATGCGTACAAAAGAAAAATACCTTGCATCAGCGCAGCTGTTTTGGCAAGATAAGTATGAAAGGTGGTCATCTTTCTGTATCGTACAAGCGCAGAGGCGACTTGAACAACGAACAAAACGAGAAGAATAATAATGAAGATCATTTGTTCTTTGATGAAACTATTCTCCGTTACAAATAATGCAATAACGCCTACCACTACGGTAAGGTCATCTCCTATTGAATCCAGTCCTGCACCGGCGATGCTGGTTACTTTATACTTCCTGGCAAGAAAACCATCGATGAGATCAGTAAAAAAACTGATCCCGAGTAGCCATTTAAAAATATCATGCTGGCCGGCAAACAACAGAATGAGTAAAAATGGAGCTGCAATGATCCTGTAAACAGTGATGCCATTGATTACATACCAGGCTGATCTATGGGAATTATATTTCACGAGAGAACAACTATACCCGAATTTAGGATTTTAAGCCGTAGGGGTTCAGATTTGAAGACACCACAAAACTGAAGCGCCAGGCACCAACAACACAGACTGTAGTTAGTTCCGAACCGGTGATGACTGGTCAGTTTTACTCCTTTGGTTGAAAACGGGGCGTACCAGTGAGTGAGCCTTCGACGAGCTCAGGATAAACCTCGATGTAAATGCTGAACCTTGATCGGGACGATGAATGGAGCGTCGCAACAGGTGACGCCATGAAATACTGAAGCCGGGAACATAATCATTCTCTCAAATATTCATCTTCTTCATCTCTCCCACCGCATGATCACAAGCTCTCGCCGTTAACGCCATATAAGTAAGCGAGGGATTCTGGCAGGCGCTGGAATTCATGCAGGAACCATCGGTAATAAATACGTTCGGTACTTCATGCATCTGGTTCCATTTATTCAATACAGAAGTTTTCGGATCAGTACCCATGCGTGCAGTTCCCATTTCATGGTTGGCATTGCCGGGCGTTGACATTGTATCATTGACCACAATGTTTTTAAAACCTGCTGCTTCCATGAATTCCTTAGCTGCTTGCCTCATATCCACCCGCATGGCTTTTTCATTTTCTTTAAACTCACAATCAATGGCTACAAGTGGACGGCCCCAACCATCTTTCTTATTTGTATCCAGGGTAATGCGGTTGTCAGCATAAGGCAAACATTCACCAAATCCGTAAATATTCATGTTCCATGGACCCGGCTCACACAGGGCATCTTTAAATGCAGCGCCGATCGTCTCATTGCTTTGACCGGATCCGCGATGCGCACTGGCACCAAAATGATAACCACGAATAAAGCCCGGTGTCACATCTTTTATATTTCGGAATCGCGGTATAAATAATGGACAAGGACGATGTCCAAAATAATATTTGTCCTCAAAACCATCTACCGTTGCGTTGGCACCAACACCCTTATGATGATCCATCAGGTTGCGGCCAACCTGATCGCTTCCATTACCAAGTCCATTCGGAAAACGGTTGGATGTTGAATTCAACAGGATGAATGTTGTGGCGACTGTTGCAGCGTTGCAAAAAATTATTCTTGCAAAAAATTCTTCGGTCTTCTTCGTTTGCGTATCAATGATCTCAACACCGGTTGCCTTTTGTTTTTGTTCATCATATAAAATGCGATTCACTAATGAATGCGGGCGCACAGTAAGCTTATTGGTTGCATAAGCTGCAGGCACTGTACTTGCATTAGTACTAAAGTAGGCACCAAAAGGACAACCACGCTGGCATTGATTTCTCGCCATGCATTGCCCGCGACCTTTTACAGGTTGTGTAAGATTGGCTGTTCTGCCCATGATCACATGGCGGTCACTCCATTTCGATTCAATTTTTTGCTTAAAATATTTCTCCACCGCATTCATTTCGAATGGCGGTTGAAATTTTCCATCTGGTAAATGAGGGATACCATCATTGTTCCCGCTAATGCCAATAAATGACTCAACATGATCATACCAGGGTGCAATATCTTTATAACGTATAGGCCAATCCACGCCATGACCATCACGAAGATTGGCTTCAAAATCAAGATCACTCCACCGGTAGGAAGCTCTTGCCCATAACAATGAACGACCACCCACCACATCGGCTCTTACCCAATCATATTTTTTGGTTTCGATATATGGATTTTCCCCATCGTTGATATAAAAATGTTTGTTGTCTTCGCGAATGGAGTAATGACGGGTTTGTACAAAGAATTTCTTTTTGTCTTCCTGTGTAAGGTTGTCACGATGTTCAAATTCCCAGGTGGGTGTATTGGCAGTCGGGTAGTCTTTTATATGCTCAACATTGCGACCGCGTTCAAGCATCAATACGTTTAAGCCTTTTTCACAAAGTTCTTTCGCAGCCCATCCACCGGTGATGCCGGAACCGATCACTATAGCATCGTATGTTCTGTTATCAGGCATGAGGAGATTTGATATTAGATACTGGATACTGGATACTGGATATTCAAAAATACCGGTTGTTTGATTTAATAGTGGATGCAAAATATCAAATATTCAATATCATATATCAAATCTTAATCGTTGAAGTATTTTTTAATATCAACAGGATAATTCGCCAATGCAGTTTCAGGCTCTTCGAGTTCGGGGTGCCAGAGTTTTTCCCATTCAAAACTGTAGTAACCTTTGTATCCACCTTTTGACAAAGCGGTAAATGCTTCGCTCCAGGGAACTTCACCATGCCCTAATCTTGTGTATTGAGGTTTGCGATTTACCAGCTTTGCATCCTTGACATGTGTGTGATGAATGTATTTTTTTAATAAACGATACACTTCTGCCGGTGGTTCCTTTGTTATGGTCCACATGTTGCAGACATCCCAGACCAATCCGACATTCGGGTGTGAAGCATCTTTCATTAGTTTTTCCACATCCTGCGCCCATACCAGGTCACCGTGCGTTTCCATTAGAACTTTTACGCCACTTGCTTTTGCATAAGAACCTAACTCCAACAATCCTTTTACAATAAAATCCATCACTTCGTCTTTATCCCGGTCCTTTGGAAGTAGATTTGGATATACTCTGACATTGGGACAATTTATTTGCTGCGCCAGATCAATGAATGCTTTACCATCAGCCAGTTGCTTATCCCGTTCCGCTCCTTCCGTAAAATGCAGCGTGCTGGATGAACCCAGGTCAACAAAAGCCAATTTTTTTTCCTTCATCAATTTTAATGTTGATTGAATATTCGCATTGCTGAACTCCGGGCATTTCGGGAGATTCAATTCACGTTTGATACCGCGTACCTCGATACCCTGGTACTTATGCTTTACTGCAAAATCAACGATCTGCTGAAAACTCCAGTCGGGACAACCGAGCGTTGAAAAAGATAGAAGTTGTTTATCTTTTTTAAGATTAAATTTATCTCCTGCAAGGGCAGCTGCTACCAGCATTGCGGAAGTTTCGAGAAATTGCTTACGGGTTGTTTTTCTCATTGTATTGAGTTCGGAGTTTAAAGGTAAGCGTTAAGAATAAATTATGAATGCAAAATGTAAATTGAACAAAACTAATTTCATAATTCGAGAACGTAACGCTGATTATCGCTCCGACTCATTGATACATTAAACCGGTCGCTATCGAAAAACACGCCCCCTTCCGATCCCGCCTTGGGCGGGCCATCAGCCCCAGCCCCCGCTTTTTGAAAAGCAAGATAACATTGATCATACTCTATATGTTGAATAGAGATTTGAAGCTAATGTGGTAGAACTAAAAGAACATTAAAGATAAAAAACACTGCTCCTCCCCTCGTCGTTGCGGGCAACGTGAAGCAACGGGGAAGGTGAAGGTCCGAAGGACTCCATTGTAGAGGTTGGGGCGGTTGTACGAATGAATTCAACGACAATTATCTATTATAAAGACTTTAAATATTCCACGAGATCTCGTTTTTCACTTGCTGTTAACTGCAACACCATGTGATCATCATAGTGATCAACTACTTCTGCCAGTGTTGTAAATCTACCATCATGATAGAACCCACCTTTCATCCTTGCAAATAAGCCCCCGAGTGGTGTAGTGCGATACTTACCTGTTGGAGAACGGCTCGCTTCGAAATTATCAATTCCAATTTCATCAGCGGTGTGTAAAATATTATCGGCGTATAATGGCAATGAATGACAGGTAGCACATTTTGCTTTGGTAAGGAAAATCGATTTGCCTCTTGCAGCCATCGGCTGACTGAAACTACCTGCCGGAGGTTTCGGTGCATCCAATGAATGCTGGTAGGCACGCAAGGCAGGCAACTTAGAGGTGATAAGATCGGGATCATTCATAACATTATAAAAATGATTCTCAACTGCTATCGGGTATTTTGGATCATTCAGCCTGGGATCTGAGAAATTACCTTTGCCGTGCATTTCAAGATTGGCAACAAAAGCATTCCAGTAAGAAATATCACCCCAACCCGTATAGGTTGTGAGGTCGATTCCTTTTAAACCAAATGCGGCAGGGATCAGGTTAGCTGCAATTTGTCCATCAGGACGAAAAGCTTGTCCATCCATAAACAAGATAGCTGGATACTTACCCGGGCCCCATAAGCTTAACACATTTCTTAATGTCGCTTCGCTTACATGCAACATATCAGCGATCGGTTGCGCATTGTCCGTTAAAGAAATTATTGCACCCACATTCAGGTCCCGGTTTGGCCAACCGTCGAGCCTTTTCCCAATTCCTTCAGCAAAGGAATTGTCTACAGTTGAATGACAGGATGCACAGGTTATTCCAATCGTTTGCAATGTTCCACTTTGATCAAAATTTCCTTTAACGCCAACAACCGCATTTAATCTTAGTAATGC
>JAICPX010000087.1 GCA_025929635.1 Chitinophagaceae bacterium | reverse complement strand
CGTATTGTTTTTCTTTTTTGAAACTGTTTTAGGCATGTAATAATTTTTATAAAGTCACCAACATTACTACTATTAAGCTTTAGTTGCGACGCTCCGTTCACGGTCTTGTTCAACATTGAGCAACTGCGTCGCAGTTTACCCTAAGCTTGCCGAAGGGTCGCACACTTCATCGTTCTGTAACCCGATAACTATCGGGTCTATTCAACATTCTTCCCTGTTTCTCCGTAGCATTTATTAAACCCCTAAAGGGGTTCAGGAAGAATATCCCGCATCAATCCCCGGGTTAAAACCCGGGGCTATTAAAAACTCTCCGGTCTAAGTCACCCCTGTATGGGGACTGGGGGGCTAGTCTACCGAAAAATAATTCGCCGCCTGGTATATTCCTGTTTGCTCTTTCATTATCTGCATCAATACATCATTCGCCAAACTGCTGGCACCAAACCTGAACCAATGATTATTCATCCAGGCTTCACCCAGCACTTCCTTTAACATGACCAAATAATGTAAAGCCAGTTTTGACTTTGAAATACCACCAGCTGGTTTCATTCCCACCATTCTTCCTGTTTTATAATAAAAATCTCTTATTGCCTCCAGCATTACCAGTGTTACCGGCATTGTCGCCGCCGGCTGAATTTTTCCTGTCGATGTTTTTATAAAATCGGCGCCGGCATGCATAGCAATATCACTGGCCCGGCGAACCTTATCCATCGTTCCTAACTCGCCGGTTTCCAGGATCACTTTCAACCTGGCATCACCACAAGCTTCCTTGATCGCTGCTATTTCGTCAAAAACAAAATTGTATTCACCCGCATGAAACTTACCGCGACTAATCACCATATCCACTTCATCCGCACCTTGCTCCACTGCATATTTTGTATCACGGATCTTCACTTCTTTTGGTGCTTGTCCGCTTGGAAAAGCTGTCGCCACTGAAGCCACATTTATCCCCGAATCACCCAATGCTTTTTTTGCCACTTTAACCATTGAAGGATAAACGCAAACCGCAGCAACTGTAGGAAGTCCGGGCAAAGCATCATGCAAATGCATAGCCTTGTAACAAAGCTGTTTGACTTTACCATCCGTATCCTTTCCCTCCAATGTGGTCAGGTCGATCATGTTGAGCACCAGCTTTAACCCATTCACTTTTGTTTCTTTTTTGATACTCCGTTTTGTAAAGCGGGAAGCTCTTTCTTCAACACCTACCTGGTCGATCCTCGGTGACAAGCTAAAATCAGGAAGAACCATTAAAGATTTGACCCTTGGCATGCTGTAAATTTTGAGGAAACCAAAGGTAGTGAGAAGTCGGCAGTCATCAGTCGGCAGTCATCAGTCGATAGTCGATAGTCAATAGTCAATAGTTCAGAGTCCTGCAAATAATCAATAATTAATAATCAAAATCCACTTCCTTTTCCGACTTCGGACTTCAGACTTCAGACCTCAGCCCCGCTAATAAAGTCTTTCAGCTCGATTTCCCCCATTTGTTATAAATTCGGCGTCCCTGTCGAAAGTTCTTTTTTAAAAAAACATCTTATTCAAAAAACTAATCGCAATGAGAAAATCTCTGTTTATCTACAGGTTGGTTTTTGTATTAGCATTATGTTCAGTCACATCAACTGTTTTGGGCCAGGCAACATTTCCTGAGAATGGGGTTATTGATCCAAGACACGGCTCTTATGCTTTTACAAATGCCACTATTGTTAAGGACGTAGCAACCACTCTCAATAATGCTACAATGATTGTCAAAAATGGAAAAATTATTGCCGTTGGCACATCCGTAAAAATTCCAGCCGGGGCTGTCGAAATTGATTGCAAAGGAAAATTCATCTATCCATCATTCATTGATATTTATGCTGATTATGGTACATCGATCCCCCAGCAACAAACTGCAGGTACAGGTGGCGGGGGTGGTGGTTTTTTTGCACCACAGCAATTTACATCCAATGCAAAAGGCGCCTATGGCTGGAACCAGGCGATAAAACCTGAAATAGATGCATTCAAAGTGTTTGCAGTTGACGATGCAAAAGCAAAACCACTTCGTGAAGCAGGATTCGGAACAGTATTGAGCCATGTAAGGGATGGAATTGCCCGCGGTACCGGAACTGTCGTTACACTTGCCAATTCAAAAGAAAATTTAGTGATGCTGAAAGAAAAAGCATCGGCTCATTATTCATTCACCAAAGGAACATCAACACAAAGCTATCCAGGCTCAATGATGGGAACCATAGCATTACTTCGCCAGTCATTTCTTGATGCACAATGGTATAAACAAAGACCAACAGAGGAAGGTGTAAATATCAGCTTGCAGGCATGGAATGAAAACCTGGGTTTGCCCCAGATATTTGATGCGAATGATAAATGGAATTGTCTTCGCGCAGACAGGATAGGAGATGAGTTTGGTGTACAATATATTCTAAAAGGCAGTGGCAATGAGTACCAGCGCATAAAAGAAATGAAAGATTCAAAAGCATCTTTTATTGTATCGTTGAACTTCCCGCAGGCACAGGATGTTGAGGATCCAAACGAAGCGAGATTTGTTTCATTGACTGACATGAAACATTGGGAAATGGCGCCAGCGAATGCAGCTTATCTTGAAAAAGCGGGGATTAATTTCTGTATTACTACTGCTGATCTTAGGAACATTACACAGTTCTGGACCAATCTTCGTAAGTCAATGGATTATGGATTGAGTGAGGCAAAAGCTTTGGAAGCATTGACAAAGTCACCGGCAACCCTCCTGGGTGTTTATGATAAGGTCGGAAGTCTTGATGAAGGCAAGATCGCGAACTTTATTATTACCAATGGCCCGCTCTTCAATGAAAAATCTGTGATCATTCAAAACTGGATACAGGGAGAAAAATATGCTGTAAAAGAAGATGCATGGAGAAATATTGCCGGTACATATAAACTTACTGTCAATACTCCTGCAGGAACTGAAAACTACACACTCGACGTTAAATCAAATACCTCCGCCAGCTTATTTGGAAAAGACACATTGAGCACAAGATTCACTTACGATGGAAAATCAGTAAAACTTAGTTATGCCAAAATGCAGGGAAGAAGAGGCGGCGGAGGACCAGGTGGTGGCAACTTCGGAGGAGGCGGATTTGGTGGTGGCCAACAAACCCCGTTGCCGCCAACAGCAACAAGACTGGCTGGTTTTAGCAGCGGCACTGAATGGAATGGCACAGGAACCGATTCATTGGGAAATTCATTGACATGGACAGCGGTTTTGGAAAAGGCTGCTGAACCCAAACCGGATAGTGTCAGGAAGAAAGATCCAATTGCCCTTGGCAAAGTGTTGTATCCATTCGTACCGTTTGGATTTGAAGAAGGTGCTCAACCAAAGCAGGAAACAATTCTTATTAAAAATGGTACTGTATGGACAAATGAAAAAGAAGGTATTCTTCAGAACACCGATGTTTTATTAAAAGATGGAAAGATCGCCGCTATCGGAAAAAATCTGTCTGAAGGAGGCGCAAGACTTATTGATGCAACGGGTAAGTATGTTGCTCCTGGTATTATTGACGAACACTCACATATTGCTGCTTCATCGATCAATGAAGGTGCACAAGTGGTAACTTCAGAAGTGAGGATCAACGATAACCTGAACCCCGATGATGTCAACATTTATCGTCAGCTCAGCGGTGGTGTTACATCATCTCATATTCTTCATGGTTCAGCAAACGTAATTGGCGGGCAGACCCAATTGATAAAACTACGATGGGGTGCAAATGCAGAAGACCTGAAAGTCAAAAACTGGGATGGCTTTATCAAATTCGCATTGGGTGAGAATGTAAAACGTTCGGCTTCCACGCAGGGCAATACCCGTTATCCCGATACAAGAATGGGAGTGGAGCAAATACTTATCGATGCATTTACCCGGGCAAAGGATTACAAAAGAGCATGGGACGACTATAACGCAGAGAAAGATAAATTGACAAAAGCGAAAAAATCAGTGGCAGGTTTAGTAATGCCTCGCCGTGATCTTGAACTTGACGCTCTTGTTGAGATCTTGGATAGAAAAAGATTTATCACCTGTCACTCATATGTACAAAGTGAGATCACCGGTTTGATCGATGTAGCAGAGAAGGCAGGTTTTAAAGTAAATACCTTCACACATATTCTTGAAGGTTATAAAGTGGCCGACAAAATGTTGAAGCATGGTGCCAATGCATCCACATTCTCTGATTGGTGGGCCTATAAAATGGAAGTGGAAGATGCAATTCCTTATAATGCCGCCATCATGCATAAAGTTGGTTTAAATGTCGCTATCAATTCAGATGATGCCGAAATGGCTCGTCGCCTGAACCAGGAAGCCGCCAAAACGATCAAGTATGGTGATCTGACAGAAGAAGAAGCTTTCAAAATGGTTACATTGAACCCGGCAAAAATGCTGCGTGTTGGTGATAGGGTTGGAAGCCTGAAGGTTGGTAAGGATGCCGATGTAGTTGTCTGGAGCGACAATCCATTAAGCATTTATGCAAAATCATTGTACACAATAGTTGATGGTACAGTTTATTTTGACAGGGCAAAAGACGCTGAAATGCAAAAATGGGTTGATGTTGAAAGAACCCGGCTGATCAAAAAAATGAATGGTGAAAAAAGAAGCGGTGCGCCGGTTTCACCTGCTACACCAAGCTACCAGGTCATTCACACGTGCAGCGATCATGGTCACAGCCATGGCTTGCTAACAATTGATGTTGACAATCTTGAAAACCAATAAAAATATTTATATGAAGAAAATATTTTTTTCAACCCTTTTAAGTGGTATGTTCCTCACAGCAATCTCGCAGGAATCTGTTTTGCCTGCGCAAACACAAAAAGGAACAATGTATGTTAAGAATGCCACTATCCATGTTGGTAATGGAACTGTTATCAATAACGGAGTCATACAGATCACAGATGGTAAAATTGAAAAAGTAGGAAGTGACATTACTGTTCCTGCGGATGCGAAAGCAATCGATGCAAAAGGGCAACATGTTTATCCTGGAGTCATTCTGCCTGTAAGTAATCTCGGTCTGGTTGAAATATCTGCTGTGCGGGCAACATCTGATGTTAGGGAACTTGGTGATATGAATCCAAATGTCAGATCGATCGTTGCATACAACACAGATTCGAAAGTGATCAATACACTTCGTTCACAGGGTGTGTTGCTGGCTAATATCGTTCCGCAGGGAACTTTCCTCGCAGGTTCATCATCAGTTGTCCAGTTGGATGCCTGGAACTACCAGGATGCGGCATACAAAACTGATGCAGGCATGCACTTATATATGCCATCACTAATGGCAAGACCGAGTTTTGGAGGCTTTGGTGGCGGTGGCGGTCGCTTTGGTCCACAACAAAACAGTGGAACTGATCCTGTAAAAGAAGGTTTAAATAAAATTGAAGAGTTGAAGACGTTCTTCAATGAAGCAAAAGCTTATTTTGCCGAAGGTACCCACGAACAAACCAATTTAAAGTTTGAAGCGGTTAAAGGTTTATTCAACCGGACACAAAAATTTTATGTGCATGGAAATACGGTAAGGCAAATGTTGATTGCACTTGATTTTGTAAAGCAATACAATTTCGATGTAGTGATCGTAGGCGGCAGCGATAGCTGGCAAATTGCCGATCTTTTGAAACAGCATAATGTGGCTGTAGTTTTACAACAAATGCATAGCTTACCAACCGCAACGGATGATGATATCGATCAGCCTTTCAAAACGGCTGCAGCGCTTCAAAAAGCAGGCGTTGTATTTTCTATTTCCGACGATGATCCACAAACAAGAGGAAAAAATATTTTATTCAATGCCGGTACCGCTGCTACTTATGGATTAACAAAGGAAGAAGCTTTACAGGCTATCACCCTGAACGCTGCCAGGATCATGGGTGTTGCTGACAAAACCGGCAGCATAGAAGCCGGAAAGGATGCAAACATAGTGATCAGTGAGGGCGATATTCTTGATATGAGAACAAGTAATGTAACTGCTGCTTTGATCCAGGGAAGAGAGATCGATCTTACTGATAAGCATAAGTTGCTCAATGACCGGTTCAATAAAAAGTATGATATCAAACAAACAACTACTCCTGCAAAACCGTTCTGATCTTGTTAACCGATAAAAAAATGCAGGCCCACCGTTTAAACGGTGGGCCTGCGTCTTTTTGGTTAAAGCCGCTATACCGGATTATCCAGTGCGTCTTTTTCTTCATCATGACTGTGACGCTGATCCAGCGGTTTGCCACAATGAGGACAATTATGACCTTTAAATTTTCTGATAAATTTTATTTCTTCTAAAAACCCTGCGGTAATGATACCGGCTGGCAATGCAAAGAATGCGACGCCGGTAAGCATAATGACGCCTGCTAATACTCTTCCAACGGTTGTCAACGGGTACATATCGCCATAGCCTGTAGTGGTAAGCGTAACAACAGCCCACCATAAAGTAGCGGGGATGCTGGTGAATTTACTTTCTTCTTCCGAAGGATATAAATGTTCTGCAAAGTAAAGCAGGCAGGATGCGATGATTATTAAAAAGAGAACAAGGAGGAGACTTAAGAGCAATTCATTTACACGAGATTTAAAAACATTAAAGATCATTTGTGCGGACCGCGTATATGCAGTCAGTCTGAACAGCCGGAAAAATCTTAACAATCTTAGTATCCGCAATGTTCGAAGATCAAGACCGGCAATGACGTGTATGTAGAACGGAAGAAATGCAAGCAAATCGATTATTGCTCCGGGTGTGAGCATATATTTTAGTCTTCCTTTTATACTGCCTTTGTAGCGGGGATCATGAGTACAACTCCACACACGTAAAATATATTCAATTGTAAAAATATAAACTGAGATCGCATCAAACGTGTCAAAAAAGGATTCGTATTTATCATGCAGGACTTTTATGGTTTCCAACATTACCGCAACAACATTCAGCACGATCAGTGTAATGATGAAAATATTAATTAGTTTGTCAGCTTTCGATTCGCCAAGTTCCGGGTGAAGGAGGACATGAACGGTTCGCTTTGTCTTTTGATACATATTTTGCCCTGGTCGATGAACTCCTTTGGAGTTGACCAGGCTAAAGATATAAATAAACGGGAATTAATTTCAGCGCTGTTGTCAATGATTCAATCTCCGCTTTTTTATCATGCCGCCTTTGATGTCTTTGATAGCGGTCATTACAACAAATGCATTGCCATCGATCTTATGGATCTCTGTGTTCAACCTGCTGATCTCGAGTCTTGTCACTACTGTATAAATGATGTTCCTTTCATCGATATAACCTTTTTTGCCATAACCTCCTCTGCCCTTATACACAGTAACTCCACGACCAAGTTTATTGATGATCATTTCTTTTATTTCTTCGCTATGTGAAGAAATAATGGTAACGCCGGTGTACTCTTCAATCCCTTCAATGACGAAGTCAACTGTCTTGGACGCTGCCAGGTAAGTGATCATGGCATAGAGTGCAATATCCATCGACAAGAAAGTTGCCGCCACTGAAAAAATCATAATATTAATTATCATAATAACATCACCAACGGTTGTTCCCAGTCGCCTGCTCAGGAATAAAGCGACTACCTCGGTACCATCGATCACGGCACCGCCGCGAATCGTGAGACCGATACCTGCGCCGAGAAAAAATCCGCCAAAGACGGCAACTAGCAATTTATCATCCGTCACCGTCGGGAATTTCATTAATGCTGCTGCCAATGCCAGTCCCGAAATGGCCAACGCCGCTTTTATTGTAAAATTTTTACCAATAACTCCTAACCCTAAAAGAAGGAAAGGAAGGTTTACAAGAATTAGCATTAAACCTAGTTTTGCCCCGGTCAACTGTCTTATCAACAACGCAATACCGGTAGCGCCACCATCGATAAAATTATTGGGAATCAGGAATCCCTTAAGTCCAAAGGTGGCTGACAAAATACCTAAAGAAATAAACAGGATGTCACGAACTAGATCGACCGCGGAGATCTTAAACTCATGATACGCTTTGGCAATTTCATAGGGAGAATACCTGTCTTTTTCAGGTTCTTGTTTCTTCTTATTCCGAAGAACGGTATCTGTTATAAGTTTTTGAAAGAATGGATTCATGTTCCATTTTAGATTAGCTGTGGTTCATTTCAAATTTAGAGATTATCAGCCAGATAACCTTTTCAAATCCAAAGATTCATAAATGAATTATTATTTACTAAAAATCAAAAATTAGTAACTGAAATTGATTTAATTTTCAATATGCCAAATAAGGTTTTGTGTGTCCTCACGGTTGTTTTATCCTTCGGGGCACGATCGCACTCACAGCAAATTCTTGAACAACTTGCCTCAAAGCTGACAACAGACTATGCTGATAATGCAAAAGAATTGATTGTATTGCAAACGGATAAACCGATCTACCAGGCAGGCACCGAAATATGGTTCAGGGCCTATTCAATTTCTTCAAACGGCTCTCCTGTTGAAAGCAAGGATAAAGTGATCTACGTTGAATTGGCCAATGACAAAGACAGTGTGGTTGAGCGTGTCCTCCTGGACAAGGCAGCGCTTCAATATAACGGCTCGGTTGCAATACAAACAGATTTGAAAGAAGGATTTTATCAACTACGAGCTTATACAAAAACAATTCTTCAGCGATCTCCTGCTGACATGTTTGTGTCTTCCGTCTATATTATGAGCGATGGAAGTAACGAAGTAAAAAACCTGCAAACCAGCATTGAACCGATCTTCAAATTTTATCCTGAAGGTGAAAACGTTATGAATGGTGTTCCATCCGCCATCGTTTTTACAGCCACTGACAACGATGGCCGGCCATTAGATGTATCAGGTTCCGTTAAAGATAATTTTAAAAATGAGGTAGCAACATTTTCAGGCAATGGTATTGGTAAAATTGTTTTTGAACCTTATTCCAAAGACAGAACGTACAAGGTATACATCAAAACTCCCGGTTCTGCTGAACAGATCCACTCTTTGCCGGCAATTAAGACGGGCGCTTTCCAACTGTCACTTCAAAAACACACAAAAGATGAATTTGTTTTTCGCGTTGCCTTAGGTGATTCAGTTTATAATAAGAAAGCATCCTCTTATTTATTGGGAATTGCCGGGGGAAAAATTTGTTATGCAGCATCAGGCAGCGCAATGTATATGGTAAATATTCCTGTGAGCTCTCTCCCACATGGCATTATTGATTTTTACCTTTTTGATCAGAACAGCGAGTTAAAAAGTAAACGTACTGTGTTTAATGAAAACCATACGTCGACAATAAACATTACAACTGATAAACCCGGATATGGATCACGTCAAAAAGCAAAACTGGATATCGGCATTCTCGATAATGCAGGCCAACCCGTAAAAGCTGTCTTTTCAGTTGCGGTAACTGACAAGAACCTGGTGAATGAAAAGCCGATGCATGACGCCGATGTTTATTTGCTTGCCCGCAACAGCAGCGGATTATTAATTGAGCGCTTTATAAATAATGCTGAAAGTAAAGACATGCTCGCGATGACAGTTACCGGAAATGGGCAATTCTTAAGGAACGACCCGGAAGTAAAAATTCCCGAAACTTTTTATTGGGATGGGTTGGAAATAAAAGGAAGAGTTGCTGATAAACAGCATATTCCTTTATCAAATCAAATAATTGTCCTGGTGCCGGACCAGGAAAATGCAACACTGAACGATTCGACCGATAGTAAAGGAGCTTATGCTTTTCGCGATATGGGTTTTTACGGGAAAAAAAGTTTTCATGTGATGCTGCCATCGGTTTATGATAAACAACTGAAATATGAAATACTTGAAGAGCCCACTATATATCCAGTCATAAAATTTAATTCATCCTACCTGGATAATCATTCATTGGCTGAATTGTCAAATTTCAAGCGAATTTATGCTGATTCATCAGTTGCCGGTGTTACAAAGATCAATTTGCAGCAACTGGCGATGCAGGAGGAAACCGGCAATAAGAAAAACAAAAGTCTTAAAAAGAACGACCTCTTGTCAGGACGGCGGATCACGGCTGAACAATTGGATAAACTAAGCTTGTCAAACACAGCAGATGCTGTAAAGATGTTGCCCGGCGTGATGATGATGGGCGGAAGACTAACCATTCGCGGTGGCTTAATGACCCCGATGGGTAATTTGAGTGATATTGAACCTTTGCTGGTAGTTGATGGTGTGCAAACCCGTGCCGGTTCTGTTGTCGATTACCTGAATTCAATTCCGCCATCAAATATTGAGTATATAGAAGTGTATATGGGCCCTGAAGCTTCACAGTTTGGAACACGGGGAGCTAATGGGGCCATTGTTGTAAAAACATCCAATCAAATTCGTGATAGAAAAAATGATAAGGAAGTACAGACTATCGTTGCTTCCGGTTTTTATAAAGACCAGAATTTTTACCAGCCGCCGTATGATAGTTATGCAGTAAGAGAAGCAACCTTTAATGATAACCGTGCTACAATTTACTGGAATGGAGAGGTGATCACCGACAGCACGGGCAAAGCAAGTGTTTCATTTTATACGGCTGATCTGAAAAATGATTATACAGTGACGGTGCAGGGAATAACTGAGAAAGGGGAGTTGATATTTAGGACGTATACAATTAAGAGAAAATAAAAAAGCATCCATCTTCATGAATGCTTCAGGATGTTTGGGAAGATTGCTTCGTCTCCCGACTCCGTCGGGGTCCCCGCAATTATGCCTCCTTCCCATGACAGTGCTTATACTTCTTTCCTGAACCACAAGGACAAGGATCATTTCTCCCGATCTTCGGTGCTACTTTAATAGGCGCCTGTTTTTCAATAACACGGGTATCACCCGGCTCAAACTTATCTCTTTCATTAGCTGCATAATCCTGGCCTGCCGCATCGATCTCTTCTTTGTTTGCTCTTAATTTGCTAAGATCGGTTTTTTCACGACGGCCTTCTTTCAACGGAGCTTGTTGTTCCTGCTGTGGCAATGCCGCATGGCACATAAATGAAACAATATTCCTGTTCACTTCACTATCCATGTTCTTGAACAGGTTGAAAGCTTCCATTTTATAGATCACTAACGGGTCCTTTTGTTCAAGATAAGCTGTCTGCACACTTTGTTTCAGGTCATCCATTGCACGCAAGTGTTCTTTCCATGCATCATCGATCACGGCCAGTGTGATATGACGTTCCAGCGCATCAGAAAGTTCCACGCCGTTTGTATCAAGCGTTTTTTGCATATTCGTAAGCACATTGATGATCTTGCGGCCATCACTGAATGGCACAACTACATTCTCAATATGATTACCCTGTGTTAAACGAATATTTTTGAATACAGGCATTGCCTGCTTTCTTATTTCTTCTTTTTTACGCTCATAATTCCCGGTGGCTTCGTTATATAGCTTTTCGATGACTTCGTTTTCGTCGCCTTTCAAAAATTCTTCTTTTTCGATCTTTGTATCCATTCCAAAATTCACAATGCAGTCAAGCTTGAAGCCTTCATAGTCTTCCTGCTCACGATAGGTACTGATCAGCCCTTCCGACACAACCGAGAACGCGTTATCAATATCAAGCGCCAATCTTTCACCAAACAAGGCATGCTGGCGTTTACCATAAACAACATTCCGTTGTTTGTTCATCACGTCATCATATTCCAATAATCTTTTACGAATACCAAAGTTGTTCTCCTCCACTTTCTTTTGCGCTCTTTCAATGCTTGAAGTGATCATGCTGTGTTGAATGACTTCACCTTCTTTGTAACCAAGACGGTCCATGATCTTCGCAATACGTTCACTGCCGAACATACGCATCAGGTCATCTTCAAGCGCAACATAGAATTGGGAAGTACCGGGATCACCCTGGCGACCGGCACGACCGCGTAACTGCCTGTCCACGCGACGGCTGTCATGACGCTCGGTACCTACGATGGCCAGGCCACCGGCTTCTTTTACACCGGGACCCAATTTAATATCGGTACCACGTCCCGCCATGTTTGTTGCGATGGTAATAGCCCCTGCTAAACCAGCTTCAGCAACGATCTGCGCTTCACGGGCATGTTGCTTTGCATTCAATACATTGTGTGGTATCTTTTTTACCTGCAGCATTTTGCTCAGCAATTCACTTACTTCAACCGAAGTAGTACCTACAAGTACCGGGCGTCCCGCGTTTCGTAACGCCTCTATCTCTTCAATTACAGACTTATATTTTTCCCGCTTGGTCTTATAAACAAGATCCTGGTGATCCTTACGGACCATCGGGAGATTGGTTGGGATGGTAACCACATCGAGTTTATAAATATCCCAAAGCTCTTTTGCTTCTGTTTCCGCTGTACCGGTCATACCAGCCAGCTTATGATACATGCGGAAATAATTTTGCAAAGTGATCGTTGCATAGGTTTGTGTGGCTGCTTCGATCTTCACATTTTCTTTTGCTTCAATAGCCTGGTGCAAACCATCGGAATATCTTCTTCCTTCCAGTATACGACCAGTTTGTTCATCAACAATTTTTACCGCTCCATCCATCACGACATACTCCACATCCTTTGCAAATAATGTATACGCTTTTAATAATTGTTGAACGGTGTGTATACGATCAGCTTTTACCCTGAAATCATTTAATGCTTCTTCTTTCTTATGCATTTTTTCATCAGGCGTGGCTTCGGCTTTTTCTATTTCTGCCAGGCGAACTCCGATATCAGGCAATATAAAAAAGTCCGCATCTTCACCCGCCTTGGTG
>JAICPX010000253.1 GCA_025929635.1 Chitinophagaceae bacterium | reverse complement strand
TCAACAGGTAAGTTTTAAAAATGAGCTTGCACCTATTTTCAATACAAAATGTACTGATGCAGGTTGTCATGTAACCGGGGCCCACAAACCTTATTTAACCACTGACTTGTCATATTCACAGATAGTAAATGGCGGTTTCATAAACCTTGCTTTGCCCAAGGAAAGTATTTTATACAAAAACATTTATGGCGAAATGTCTCAATACATTCCCTCTAGTGCCGACAAACAAAAAGTGTATGACTGGATCAGGAATGGCGCTCCCAATAATTAAAGACCTTAAAATTTACTACAATGAAAGTAAAAATATATAAACCAAATTTTCGCCTGGGGCTTACGATCATAGTCATGGCTTGTATGATGCTTCCTGTAAGCTTATCTTCCCAGGATAACCCGGAAGTAAAAGAGGAAGCACCTGCTGTGGAAAAACCAAAGCCTGTGAAAAACACGTTCCAAAGTGTTTGGATCATCGATAATCAAACAGTGATGGTGCCTATAAAAGGAACATTTGAAATGGATATCATGCACCGCTTCGGATTGTGGAATAAGGGCTATGAGGATTTCTGGGGATTTTTTGCTCCATCCAATATTAGATTAGGCTTTAGTTATGTTCCGGTAAAAAATCTCAATGTCGGTCTTGGCGTAACTAAAACAACAATGGCGGTGGTTCCTTATGCTGAGAAACCATCATCAGTAGCAGGGCCTATTTGGGATGGTAGTGTGAAATATTCCTTCTTTACACAAACAAAAGGAATATATCCTGTGAGTCTTACTTACTATGGCAATGCGGCATATAACACTAAAAAAGACGAGGCAAAGGAAATCTACAGATACTACAGTGACCGGTTAACCTATTTCCATCAGTTGATTATAGCAAGAAAGATCAATGACAAGCTTTCCGTGCAAATTGCGCCCAGTCTTTCACACCAGAATGCAGTTAACGGATATTTTGTACAAAAAGACAGCGCTAACCTGGAAGCCAAAGGAGAGATGGAACATGACCATTTTGCAGTATCGCTTGCAGCCAGATATAAATTAACAAATGTGACCTCGCTGATCCTTAATTATGATCAGCCTATCACTAAGCATGTTAAAAACAATCCAAATCCTAATTTCTCATTTGGAGTAGAGTTTAATACCAGCAGCCACGCATTCCAGCTATTCTTTACAAGCTATCAATACATGATCCCGCAGATCAATAATCTGTATAATACAAATGATCCGCTGAACCATAAAACAAAAGAAAATGGTGGTTATCCCTTTAGCCCGGAGTTTCTGATTGGATTTAATATTACAAGATTGTGGAATTACTAGGTTTAACTATGTGTTAGCTGGTTCCAAAGCCCTGGATAAAATTATTCAGGGCTTTATAAATTTGAGCAATGAAAAACAACCCGGTTATTCTATATGGCTTGTGCCTGCTATTCATTATTTGCCCGACGTCGTCGTGTTCAGATAATGCTGCAAAGAAAGCTCCACCTGCTGAGCATCCAACGCAAAAAAATATAGCATCTTCAAACAAGCCACCCTCCGGTTACCAGGACACGCTGGCGATCGATAGCAGATCTGCAGTGTTCTATTACCCGGATTCACTACAGCTGGAAAAGATCAGGAATTTAATTGACAGCAATGTGTTTAATGCGATGATGCATGAATATTTCTACCAAATGAGAAATGCGCGGATAGTGATTAATAGGGATTGGACCGGCATAAAAGTGATTGAAGCAAAAAATATCCGTTATTTACTCTTTGAAAAGCAAAATAAGCAAATACAACTGATCGACCTTGATCAGAAAGGCGATCCTTATGGCCTTTTCCTCTTTGATGGTGAAAAAGATGTTACCATGGCTGATATGATGAATATTGACAATGAGCTGTCGCGGTATTTCAATAAAAAATAATATTTCGGCAATTTGCAACACTCATCATTGAGACTGACCTGCCTCAATGGATACATTCCTGAATGAGGCTTATTTTGCGCTGTGAAACGATATTGCCAATATCAATCAAGTTTAATTAACGATCATGAAACTGGTTATACCCATCAATTGGGAAGATGATTACTTTGAAAAGATAGATTTTTCAGCTACCGAAGAGATCTATGGCAAATTGAACATTGGGCTGATCGGTGGAGGCAGGCCTTCTCTTACTTTACGCGATGTAAAGAAAGAAAAGGTAAAACAGTTTGTAGACGAAGCGCACCGAAGGGATCTTAAGTTCAATTACCTCATGAATGGGACCTGCTTCGACAATTTGGAGATCACGAAAACAGGTTATAAAGACATCCGCAGGACACTTGACTGGCTTTCTGAAATAAATGTTGATGCGATCACCGTGTCACTTCCCATGGTATTAGAGATCATTAAAAACAATTATCCGAATTTTTCAGTATCAGTATCCATACACGTCCGGATCGATGGATTTGAAAAAGCCAGGTATTGGCAAGATCTTGGGGCTGACAAACTAAATATCTCCTATGTTGATATCAACAAAAATTTTGAAGAAATAAGAAAAATAAGAGAAAAAACTTCCTGCAAGATACAAACCATTGCCAACCTGATGTGCATGAACAAATGTCCAATGGTAACACTTCATGGAAACTATAATGCACATGCTTCTCAAAAAAACCACGTCAATAATAATTTCAGTTTTGATTATTACCTGTTTAGCTGCGCTGAAAAGCTATTATCAAATCCAGTTGAAATATTAAAATCCGCCTTTATAAGACCTGAAGACCTTCACTATTACGAGGAAGCAGGTGTTGATTATATAAAACTTGTTGAGAGAAGCATGACGACTGATGCATTGGCAAGGATTGTTGCTGCCTATACAAATCGGTCTTACGATGGCAATATGATGGATCTTATCCATGGTCTTTCCAAATACATTATTTATAATAATGATAAATATTACTGGAAAGGTCTAAAGTATTTATTGCAGCCCACTAAGATCAATCTCTTTAAGGCACACAAATTGGTCCGTAAATTGAACTCACTTCGGCACCAAAAGGAATTCAACGAAAGTTTTGATCTTTATATCGACAATAAGAAACTGAATGGCTTTATGGAGTTCTTCCATAAAGGCAATTGTCACAGGGATTGCAATGAATGTAATTACTGTAATAAGTTCGCTGAAAAAGCTATTCGTTATCTTGTGCCTGTCGAACAACATGAAAATGCCATGGAAGCTTTGCGGCAAACAAAATCCATGATGATCAAGGGCGATCTTTTCTGAAAATTAATACCTACATTCAGAATAAAAAGTAATACCGGAATGGAGAAGATAAAAAGTCGCCGGATCATTTTTGTTTTATTGCTGCTGACAATATTTGCCTTTATACCCCTTCGTTCTCTCAGGTTTGAATTCAATATTGAAAAACTTTTCCCGCGGGATGATGAGGATCTTGCCTTTTTTCAGCAATTCCAGGAACAATTTGAATCGCAGCAGGATGATGAGTTTATCCTGATCGGGTTAAAGAACAACTCAGGAATATTCAAACAGGATTTTCTTGTTAAAACAGATAGTCTCACAAAGTTCATTGTCAAACTCGATAACATCATTAAGGTCTACTCACTTACCTCTACGAATCTTATTTATTTTCAGAATGAAGAGGTGAATGCCAGGCCATTACTTCGCATTACACAACCCGGGTTGTATACCGCAGATTCAATTTATCTGTTCGCCTCAAATGAATACAGGGACCTCCTTGTTTCAAAAGACGGCAAATCGATCGCAATCGCGGCATTCAACAAACGATTTTTAAACGATGATCAGAAGGATCGTATTCTTAATAGTATCCGGAATAAAATAGAACAATTGAAGTTTGATAAATATCACCTGACCGCTAAGATTCGTGTAGAGAGAATCTATGTAAAAGAAATTCAAAAAAACCTGGCAATATATCTTATTATTTCTCTCAGTCTGATCAGTATCACTCTTTTCATTTTATTCAAGTCTATCAAAACAATTATCACTCCCCTTCTCATTGTTGCCGTTTCAATAATGTGGACACTCGCATTAATTGCACTCACCGGGCACGCACTGGATGTCATTTCAAGTCTGCTGCCACCCATCCTGGCAGCCATCTGCATGTCTGACATCATTCACATTTCGACACATTATATCGAAAACCTCAGAGCAGGACTATCAAAAAAAGAAGCGTTGACAAAAACATATCGGGAAATAGGCCTGGCAACGTTTTATACCTGTTGCACCGTGGCAACCGGCTTTTTTACGCTGGGCATCACCGATATTATTCCCATTCGAAATTTTGGCTTTTTTGCAGGCACCGGGTTGTTTATTGCTTACGGTATCACCATGCTGACACTGCATGCTTTCTATACCCTTTCCCCAATTCCCAAAATAGTGTATGAAAAGAAAGCCGAGCATAGATGGAGCCGATTCCTGGCATTTTCATTTAAAAACGTTATCAGGCACAAATATTTAATCCTGGGCCTCATTACGATCGTAGCGGCTGTGTCAGTTTATCTAATAACCAAGATCGAGATTAACTCAAGTTTATTACAGGAAATTCCGAAGAAAAACCCTGTACTGGATGATTATAAATTTATGGAAACCGATTTTGCAGGCACGCGGCCTTTCGAAATAGAATTAGCAAGACAAGATAAGAAAAGCACATTCTTTGAACTGCAAAATCTTAAAACAGTTGAAGACATTGAAGTTTTTCTGAAGGACAGCTGTGGAGTGGGAAATCTCATTTCACCCGTTTCTTTATTTAAAGGAGCAAACAAAGCATTTCGTGGGGGGGACACTGCATCATTCCGTTTGCCGCAATCTCAACAAGACTTAAACCGGTTCTATGAAGCTATCTTTCAAACCGAATACGCCGAAGAAATGCGACATTACTTAAGCGCTGACGGAACCCGGTTGAGGATCAGCGGAAGATTACCAAATCTTACGATCAAGGAATTCAAAAAGATCGCGGAAAAATTTGAAGAATTTTTCACATCAAAAAGTTATGATAAAGCGCTCTCTTATCAATTCACAGGTTCAGCGGTTTTATTAGACAAAGCCACGTATTCACTTACAAAAAATCTTTTTACCGGGATCATTATTGACGCTATTATTATAGCGCTCATTGCCTTTTTATTACTCCGGCATTGGCGCATCCTAATAATAGTTATGATCCCCAACGTTATTCCGCTTTTAATAATGGGAGCAGCCATGGCCATGTTGAATATCAATTTAAAAGCCGACACGTCTGTGATATTTGCCATAGCCTTTGGGATCGCCGTTGATGATACGATACATTTTTTAAGCCGCCTCAAACTTGAGCTTGCAAAGGGTTTGTCCTTGCCTTATGCGATCAAGCGAACCTACTTATCTACCGGCAAAGCGATCATCGTAACGACCATCGTCCTGCTCTCAGGTTTTATGACCCTCCTTTCATCAAGTTTTGGCGGCGCTTTTTACATAGGATTGCTGATCAGTGTCTGTTTATTTACAGCCCTTTTAATGGAACTTTCGGTGACACCCATCCTGATCTTACTTTTCTATAAGAGAAAACACTGAGAATGAAACTCTTTAATGGCCACTGGCTCTCTTTGATCCTCATCATAAGTGAATGTGATGAAAATCACATACTCTATTTCGCTCTATCAGTCATTCCCGTACCAGTACGCTCTATTTTAGCCCTGTAGATCTTTTTTGAATTTTATTGAATCTCATCTCAGAAAAACAAAGAAAATGGGAAATAATAACCAGGGCAAATCTCGCAGGTCATTTTTTGCAGGTCTGTTTAAGCCAACTAAGGAAAAAGTGAAAATGCTTACTGCAGACGGTAAGCTAGTTGAAATAGATAAAGAAGTACTTGAAGCTGCTACACGGCAAAAAGTAAACAATACGCAAATTCTTCAATGGATGAAAAATCCTTCGAAGAATGAAAATGAAATCTAAACCAACATCTAAACCTGCACAATGAAACAGGAAGAAATAAATGATAAATCACGCCGCGACTTTTTAAAAACTGCTGCCATAGCTACGGTAGCCGCAACCGCGTGCGGCAGCCTTGCATGTTCATGCGGAAATAAACATGAACATCACGCTGCATCTACAGCTACCGGCCAAAAGGTAAAACTGCTTTCACCCGATGGACAAATGATCGAAGTCGATTCATCAGAATTGAGACATCATGATCATGCCATACATGTAACACGTGCAGAAGCAAGAACCGGAATTCCCGGAAAGAAATTCGTGATGGTGATCGACCTTGCCCGTTGCAAAAATGCCCGCAAATGTGTTACCGCATGCCAAAAGATGCACCATTTACCGCCGGAAAAAGAATGGTTGAGTGTTAAGCTGATGAAAGATAATGAGCAATCAGCTCCATACTGGTTCCCGAAAACCTGTTTCCATTGTGATAATCCTCCGTGCGTGAAAGTGTGTCCCGTAAACGCAACATTCAAACGCCAGGATGGATTGGTACTAATAGATAATGAAAGATGTATTGGATGCAAATTCTGCATGGCTGCATGTCCTTACTCTACCCGTGTATTTAATTGGGAAGAGCCAATACAAGATCTCGATATAAGAAACCTGGTCGCTACACCTGAAACAAGTGTTCCTAGCCAGGTAGGCACCGTGGAAAAATGTGATTTCTGCCCGGATATGGTAAGACAAGGTTTGTTGCCTGATTGCGTTACAGCT
>JAICPX010000289.1 GCA_025929635.1 Chitinophagaceae bacterium | reverse complement strand
TGTTCTCTGTTCCATCCCATTCAATTTTCTTAAGCGCTTCGTGTGTATTGTTTTCAAGGGAGAAAACGGGATTATTCAATTGTAATTGATCAATGGCTATCTTAGGCAAAGGAAGCCGGCCACTGTCCGTCTTTTCCTCAACACGCATATAGACAACAGGTTTTTCAACCTTCATATCCTTAATAGCTGCGGGGCCTTTAATGATACTGTTTACGTCAGGCGTAAAGGATGCTTGTGCAGCCGAGATGTCGATCGTATTGCTCTCTTTTGTCTGTTTGAATTGAAAATTATTTAATGAAGAAGCGGAGTGGTCAACAAAAGAAAAACTCTCAGCGGTGAAAGAGGATCGCTGGTTGAACCAATAGATCTGCTTACCCGAGGTTGTAAGATCGTCGACCTTCAATTGATTCTTATTGTCGATCGAAGTTGCGGCGAAGTCATTCAGGAAAACAGACAGTGAATTCTTTGCATCATTAAAATATAATTGGGTATTGGTCCCGCTTATTCTTTTAAGAAATACATCTAATGCATCACTGTTCTTTCCTTTACCTTCTTGGAATACATTTATTTCAACATCCGCTTTTGTCCAGGTTATGCCTTCACCCCAAACCATTTTGACCGAATCAAGGTACACGAGACTGTCGAGTTTTACATTCCTGGCATTGATATTAAAAGTTTGATCCCTGTTATAAATATTTATTTTGTCAAATAAAAATTTATTAGTGTGCCCATCATATGAAGCATTATCCATATTCACCGTCAACCCCTTTATTTTCATTAATCCTTTCTTGAAGTTGAGCAATTCTATCGACCCTTCCACATTTGCGATGGATAAAGAATCGGATATGTTACTGGTATTAAGAATGAGGTTGGCATCATCCAATAACAGGTCGAGTGTATTTCTTGTTTTGATCTTTATCTTCCCGTTATCAATTACAATCCTGTCAAGGCTCATGAAATTATTAATACCTGCTAATGAATTTACAATCGGGTTTCTTGTTTTGGGCTTAGCATTGGCTGACGGGTAGTAATCAATGACCGGACGTATTAATAAGGCTTGTTTTGCTACAACTTGCCTGTCGAACAAAAGATCGGCCCATGAAAGACCGCTAAGAATGAATTGACGGACCTGTATATTCCGCTTGTCTTTAAACGGTTCGGTGTTAATGGAGAAATTACTCAGGAAAACACGGTTCTCTCTTAGCTGGATACTGTCAAACCGGAGAAAATAACTGCTGTCCTTTACAAAATTTTCGTAGTTACGAATAGCCATGTCAAAGCTTTGTAAAGAGACTGGTTGGGGCGAGTTTTGATTGATCGTGAGTCCCCGCATTTCGAAATTATTTTTATCAGATGTAAATGTCGTGCTCTTATCATCCCGGGTCGTGGTGATATTGAGTGTGGCATTCTTAACCCCCACATAATTTAATTGCAGGTCACCCGTTAGCTGGTTGATAAGTGTATCAAGGTTCGGGATCTTTCTTTGGCCCGGGGCCTTGTTTTTCAATTCCAGTTGTATCTTAAAATCTGGATTGAGACAGTAAACAGAATCTGCTTTGATCAGTTCTTGTTCATACAAGGCTCTAAAATCAACGTTGGTCAGTTTTAATGTATCCAAAAAAAGCGTGAACCCTGATTGGCTGTTACCATCTTTTTTCCCAATAAGTGTGCAACTGTCAATTTCGATCAGTCTTTTCTTGATCTTGATCCGGAATCGGCTAAAAGCGAGACGATGATTTCCGTCCGGAAATGTGATATCCTGGTTCTTTGTCCAGAAAACCAATTTATCTGAATCCGGAAAATCCTCAGCCGAGGTGGTGGAGTCCACTTTGAAATCTTCAATATGAAAATGAAGTTTTGTGATGACAAGTGGCTGCTGATCGGCATGGACCTTATTGATCAATCTGAATTGTCCTTCATCAAATTGAAATCTTTTCACTTCCAGGTACTTTAACGCATCCATTATTGAATTATAAACTCTTCCCATTTCCCGGGGTATTGAAACCTCTTTTTGTAACGGTCGTTCAATTGGTTTCAATCTCGTAACGTCGATTTTTGGTGCAAATAATGCCAGTGAATCGATCCTGAGTTCACGCCGGGTGAAGATGGGCAGCAGCGCCCTCACCTTCATTTTTATTTTATCTACCTGGAAGTAATAAGCTGTTTTCAGATCAAGCGAATCGTTTGAGTAAAACGTCACGTTTTGCAGCTCAACCTTTTTACTAAAGTAATTAAACTTAATATTTTCAACTTTCAGTTTAAGCTTTCCATTGGATTGCCTGGCGACAATTTCCTCTACAAGTGATTCGGCATTATTGACCACATAAACATGAAGCGCAGTAATGAGAACGACGATAATTCCCAGTATGATTCCGAGCGTCTTAAGGATTTTTTTCTCGAGCCAAACTATCCACATTCAATACCTCGAATTAATAAGTTTTCAAATTACTCAAATTTAATGGTAATGAAAAAGCCACCGGTGTATTGGTGGCCTCGTTTATTAACTTACCGAAGAACCCGGGTTTACAGCTTCTTCAGGCCTTAGCAAACGAAGTTTTCCATCCTTATCTTCCGCCGTTAAGATCATTCCCTGGCTTTCAATTCCCTTCATTTTACGCGGGGCAAGGTTTACTACGACTACAACTTGCTTGCCAATCATGTCTTCTGCCTGGTAATGGAGAGCAATACCACTAACAATTGTCCTGGATTCACCTCCTAAATCAATTGTTAATTTTAGGAGTTTGTCAGTTTTCTGCACTTTTTCGCATGCCATTACGGTGCCAATACGAAGATCAAGCTTGGCAAAATCGTCATAACTAATTTCAGATTTCGGATTTACGTCCCGATAGCTATTGGGCTCGGATCTATTTGAGTCCGTACTGGAATTTGGTCCCGATAACGATCGGGATTGATTGTTGGAATTATCCACCAGGCCATTTTTTAATTTTTCAACCTGGAATCTGATCTCCTCGTCCTCGATCTTTCTAAATAGCAACTCTGGTGCTCTAAGTGAGTATCCTACACTTAGCAATTTTAGTTTGCCGGCATTTTCCCAATCCAGTATCTTATCAACCACCTTCATCATGTGCAACATTTTCTTCGCCGTATTTGGCAAAAATGGGTTGGCAAGGATAGCGAGATTGGCAGTTAATTGCAGACACAAATGAAGACAATTGTCTATTAATTTCTGATTTACGATTGACTGCTGGATGTCGACTCCCGGCTGACTGGCTTTCTTCCATGGCTCTTTCTTTTGCATATATTGATTTCCCTTCCTGGAAAGATCGATCACTTCATACAGGCCATCCCTGAATTTATATTCTTCGATACAACCTTCAACATTCAGTTTTGACCGCTCAATTTCTTTGATCAGCCATTTGTCATCATCGTCGAGAATATCTTCATGAAGTTTCGGCACTTTGCTACCGCATAGTTTATGCATCAAGACCCATGTCCTGTTCACAAAATTTCCAAAGATGCTTGCCAGCTCACTGTTGTTTCTATCCTGGAAATCTTTCCACGTAAAATCATTGTCTTTTGTTTCAGGAGCGTTTGCGCACAATACATAGCGCAGAACGTCTTCACAACCGGGAAAGTCTTTTAAGTACTCATCCACCCAAACTGCCCAGTTGCGACTCGTCGAGACTTTATCGCCTTCAATATTTAGAAATTCATTAGCGGGCACATTATCCGGCAAGATGAAACCTTTATGGGCTTTAAGCATTGCAGGGAATATGATGCAATGAAATACGATATTGTCCTTGCCAATGAAATGAACCAGTTTTGTATCTTCCTTACACCAGTAGTCAGCCCAATACTCCGTTAGCTCTTTTGTTGCAGAAATATAGCCGATCGGCGCATCAAACCATACGTACAAAACTTTTCCTTCGGCATCAGGCAACGGAACTTTTATACCCCAATTGCTGTCCCTTGTCATAGCTCTTGATTGAAGGCCATTGTCTAACCAGCTACGGCACTGTCCATACACATTATTCTTCCATTCCTTATGTCCTTCCAGGATCCATTCTCTCAGCCATGCTTCATAATGCTGCAGCGGAAAATACCAATGCCTTGTTTTCTTCTTTACCGGTATTGCATCACTCAATGTACTCCGGGGGTTAATCAATTGTTCGGGGCTCAATGCCGATCCGCATTTCTCACACTGATCTCCATACGCATTCGGATTGGAACAAACCGGGCAGGTACCGGTGATATACCTGTCGGCCAAAAATGTTTTTGCTTTTTCATCATAAAATTGCTCAGTTTCTTTTTCTTCAAATAAACCATCATCGTATAGTTTTTTGAAGAAAGCTGCCGCGGTTTCATGATGCACTTTATTCGATGTTCGGGAGTAGATGTCAAAAGAAATTCCCATCTGTTCAAAACTACCTTTAATGATAGCATGATACTTATCCACGATCTGTTCCGGTGTCACACCTTCTTTCATTGCACGGATGGTAATGGGTACTCCATGTTCATCACTGCCACAAACAAACCTGATATCTCTTTTCCGTGCCCGTTGATATCGGACATAGATATCAGCAGGTACATAAACACCTGCCATGTGCCCGATATGTACCGGTCCATTTGCATAAGGTAATGCTGCTGTAACTAATATTCTTTTATAATCTTTCATACTTGCGAGGACTGCGTGCCGGCGGCAAAGCAGGACGAAGCCATCTCCTCAACGTTTTTTATTATGTACCAAACTGTATTACTACTATTGCCCTTTGGTTGCGTCGCGCCGAGGCGCTCCTTTGGAGCACACTTCAACATTCTGTATTCTATTCGACAAATGGTGAGAAGCAACTAAAGTTTGCAAAAATACCGGATTAAAAACCATTGCCCAAACATGTAAATAACATAGCCATAGAGATACGCGGAGGTTTGTGGTACGTTGTGCCCTCATGCCCCCCTGGTTCAAAAACTAAATTGATAAGCGGATTTTATTTACATTGGGAAAAATTCAAACTGCTATGTCTGTCGAAGAAAAACTAAAACACTTGGGTTATACGCTACCAACATTACCCACATCAAAAGGAATTTATAAACGTTGTCTTGTCGACGGTAATCATCTTTATGTATCCGGACATATTTCTGTAAACACGGATGGGAGTGCTATCACTGGCAAGCTTGGAAAGGACCTGGATGAAGTCCGGGGAAAAGCTGCGGCAAGACAATGTGGCTTGGCCATACTATCATCCATCAAAGAACATTTCGGGACACTGGACAGGATAAAACGGGTGATGAAGCTCTTAGGAATGGTAAATGCAACAGCAGATTATGAGAAACACCCGATCGTTATCAATGGTTGCAGTGAATTGTTTGTGGAACTGTGGGGGGAAGATAACGGCAAAGGAGTTCGCAGCGCAGTAGGCATGGGGTCATTGCCGAATAATGTTGCCGTAGAAATAGAAGCAATGTTTGAAATTCATTGATTTTGTCTCTCATTTAGGAAATATCAATGAATTGTGCGCCCTTTAGGGTGGGGAATCAGTAAAAGATTTCTCTCCCTGGCATTTAGGCCATAGCAAATCATAAAATTCAGATTTTGAAATGTCAGAAGCCTGGTATGAAATAAAAAATATCAATGAACTCGATTCACCCGCATTGGTAATATTTCCTGAACGAGTGAAGCACAATATCCGGTTGGCTATTGAAATGATAGGTGAAGCTGATCGTTTGCGTCCTCATATCAAGACAAATAAATCACCTGGTGCAGCAAAGCTGATGTTAGGTGCAGGTATCAGCAAATTCAAATGTGCCACCATAGCTGAAGCAGAGATGCTTGCACAATGTGATGCACCAGATGTTTTATTGGCTTACCAACCAATGGGGCCAAAGCTTCAGCGATTTGTTTCGCTGATCAGGAAATATCCATCAACACAATTCGCCTGTCTTACCGATAACATTGAAGCAGCGAACGAGCAGGCTGCGATTTTTAATGCAAATAACTTGAAGGTCCCTGTTTTTATCGATCTGAATGTTGGAATGAACCGCACAGGTATTTCTCCCGGCGAAAAAGCTATTGCATTAGCCGATCATATAAAAAAATTGAAAGGAATTACTTTAAGAGGACTTCATGCATATGATGGTCATATCCGTGACGTTGATTTTGAAGCAAAGAAAAAAAAAATGCGATGAAGCTTT
>JAICPX010000387.1 GCA_025929635.1 Chitinophagaceae bacterium | reverse complement strand
GAAATGCTTTTTCCGCGTATCTATGACTGGACCGATCAACAGGATCATGTAAGGTTCTATACACAATGGTTAAATAAGAAACAGGTTGGCCGTGACCAGCAAACGGGAAGGATCATTTATGATCCACCCATAACCTATGGAGATAATATCAGTTGGTTCTTCAGCTACCAGATGGGACTGATGTACTGGCGATATTTTATGTGGAATTTCTCGGGTCGCCAAAATGACCTGCAGGGTTTTGGTAACCGACGCGATGGCAACTGGCAGACAGGGATTTCGTTTATCGACAATCAAATGCTGGGGGATCAAAGCAAACTTCCGGGTACATTAAAAGAAAATAAAGCGAATAACAAACTTTTCCTGTTGCCATTCCTTATGGGGATCATTGGCTGCGTTTACCAGTTCATTAAGAAGAAAAATGATTGGATCGTAACCTTTCTTCTCTTTTTCTTTACGGGTATCGCGATCGGTCTCTATCTGAATATGCCGGGTAATCAGCCAAGAGAAAGGGATTATGCTTTTGCGGGGTCGTTTTATGCCTTTACTATTTGGATTGGGCTGGCAGTGACGGCACTCGTGAAACTTTCAAGAGAAACCAAACAAGTTTCGTTTAATACAATCCTGTTTGGATCGATCCTGGCCTTTGCAATATCTGCGTTCAGTCTTGTGTACATTGGCTCCGGAGCGGCTGTTATACTCGCTTCGTTGATGATAGCTGCCGTATATGCGGCCCTGGCAGCAGGTTTGCCTGCTTTACTAAAAGCAATTTCTTCAAAAGCCACAAACGAAAGAACTGTGAATATTGGCGCTGCCGTTATTTGTATGCTCGTTCCCATATTGATGGCTAGCCAGGAATGGGATGATCATGATCGGAGCAGGAAAACGCTGGCAAGAGATACAGCGATAAACTATTTGGAAAGCTGTCCTGAAAATGCGATCCTCTTCTGCTTTGGTGATAATGATACTTACCCGCTGTGGTATGCGCAGGAGGTGGAACAAATAAGACCCGATATCCGGATCATCAATACAAGTTTGCTCGGCATCGACTGGTACATTAACCAACTACGCTATAAAATAAATAAAAGCGATTCCGTTGATGTTATCTGGAGACCCGACCAGATCATGGGTGGAAAGTTCGATGGTCTGCGCCAATACACTGATGAAAGAGCCGGTAATAATGCGTTTGACCTCTACACTGTAATGAGCAATCTCGGCAAACAGGAGAATCCTGAGATCTTACCTGTAAAAAAGTTTGAAGTACCTGTTGATACGGCACTTGTTAGAAAGAATGGAACAGTATCTGCCGACGATACGGCGGTCCCCACTAAGATGACATTTACCTTACCCGACGGTTTTAATCCACGAAAACATGAGCTGATAATTTTAAACATAATTGCGACCAATCGATGGAAACGGCCAATCTGCTTTACTTCGGGCCAGGTAGGGATGGGACTTACAGAATACATGAGAAAAAATGGAATGGTCTATCAGCTCACTCCTATCCCAAGTAACGGGAGACCAAATACTAACTGGATGATGGAGGTGTTGATGAAAAAATTCAAAAATGGTAATGCTGATAAGAAAGGGATCTATTATGACGAAACAAATCGTTCGCACTTATCTACACCACAAGGTGTAAGGCAAGCTTTTGCCGAATTGGCCGGGGACCTTTTATCGAGGGACCGAAAAGATGAAGCTAAAAGTGTACTGCTGAGGTGTGAAGCTCTAGTTCCCGGTGATAATATTTCTTATGGGATGGCCAGCAGGTATGAACTTCATAACTACACAAGCAAATTGTTGCTGCAGGCCGCCTATGAATCAGGAGCTACCGATCTTGCGGCGAAGATCAGCAGGCAGTTGAACAAAGATCTTAACGAACAGTCAGATTATTATGCTTCATTGGGTGATCTGCCCAAACAAAAGCTGCAGGAAGTTTTGATGCAATTTTACAGGTTAAAAGAAATGGAACAAACACAAGGAAAGGATTACCAGGCGGATGCTTTTCTTAATAATAATCTTTCGGGAAACCAATTGGGTTTGGTCCAGGAAATGATCAGGGTATTTGAAATTTCGATAAATGTGAAACAAATTGACGCAATGTTCAAACCCAATACTTCAAAAGATTCATTAAATAAAGGACCAGATTCCAACTTGCTAAATCAAAAACCTGTTTCCGATAGCCCGAAAAAAGATTCCCCGCCCAAAGCAAACCAGTAATAAATGTTGTAACAAAATAAAACCTTCCACGCCGGGAGGTTTTATTATTGGATTCAACGCCATCGGATAAAGTTGTAATTTGCTAAGTGGTTTGAAGTTTGAGGTTTAAGGTTCGAAGTTTTGAAAATCACTTCCATGGCGACAGTCTATCGTTTTGAAGAGTTGGAAACCTGGCAGCTCGCGTATGCACAAACACGAGATTTTGATGCGTTAGTTGAAACCACAGCACTTTCAAAAGATTTTGAGCTAAAGAATCAGATGAGCAGCTCCCCGGGTTCTGTTATGGATTGCATTGCGGAAGGATTTGAAAGGACAGGTAATAATGAATTTAAAAATTATCCCGTTAATGCCAAAGGTTCAAATGGAGAATTCAGGTCGCAGCTCTATAGATGTTTAAACCGAAAATATATTAATCAGGAAAAATTTGATGAGCTTTATTTAAAGAATGAAACATTGGGAAAAAAGATCATGAGTTTTATATCATATCTCCAAAAAATAGAGTTTAATGGACAGCGTTATAGATCCTCAGATCAACCTCAAACCTCAAACGTCAAACCTGAAGCCCTATGATCGGTCATCATTTCAAAAAATTTGATCCCAACGAAGGTGGCAAGTCGCGGTTTGAGCAATTGCTCGACATGTTCATGCAGTTGCTGACCTACACGAATGGCGATCTCTCAGAAGCGCTGAGCTGGATGAATGAGCTGGACAAAAAATTTGAATTAACAAATGATGAATATGGCATAGGTGATTTTATCGAAGACCTGAAAGATAAAGGGTATATAACCGAAGACAATCAGCTTGGCGAAATAAAGATCACGCCAAAAACAGAACAGGGAATCCGTAAAAGAAGCCTGGAAGAAATATTTGGAAAGCTTAAGAAAACAAAGCAAGGAGATCATCACAGTTTCAAACCGGGCCAGGGTGATGAACAAAATCCCGAATCAAGGCCATTTCGTTTTGGCGATATGATCGAGCAGATCGATTTCACAGAAAGCATTCGCAATGCACAGATCAACCACGGCATTGACAGTTTCAGCATGCAGGAAGATGATCTTAGTATTCGTGAAACTGATTTTAAAGCACAAACCTCCACTGTGCTGATGATCGACATTTCTCACTCAATGATCCTGTATGGAGAAGACAGGATCACACCGGCTAAAAAAGTGGCGATGGCATTGAGCGAGCTGATCACGACAAGATACCCGAAAGATACGTTGGACATTGTTGTTTTTGGTAATGATGCCTGGCCGGTAGAAATAAAGGACCTGCCTTACCTGCAGGTTGGCCCCTATCATACCAACACAGTTGCCGGTTTAGAATTGGCAATGGATATTTTGAGGCGAAGGAAGAATCCAAACAAGCAAATATTCATGATCACGGATGGAAAGCCGACTTGTTTAAAGATCGGGAGAAGATATTACAAAAACAGTTTTGGCCTCGACCGAAAGATCACAACAAGATGCTTAAATCTTGCCGCGCAATGTAAAAAACTAAAAATCCCGATCACTACATTTATGATCGCAACAGATCCTTACCTGCAGCGGTTCGTAAATGAATTCACGGAAACAAATAATGGTAAAGCATTTTTTGCGTCGCTTGATAAATTGGGAGCTTTTATATTTAAAGATTTTGAAAGTGGAAAAAGAAAAACAGTGTATTGAAGCCTAATTCTCAGAATTAAAAAGATTAAGATGACATCACGTGAACGAAGAGGATGGATAGTATATGTCGTTTCATGTCTTTTCATTTCTTTGCTTGGGACGCTTTTTCTTTTATTTGATAAAAAAATTTTTATCCCGGGTTTTATTAATGAATCGCATGATATAGTTGTTAATGGCTGGCCGATTGTAGTAATTGGGATAGTTTGCCTTTTGTTTGGAGTATTGATCAAATGGTCCATAAATAATGAAAAAGATCGGAGTTCCGTAGTTGGAGAACCGCCACGAACTGAGCTCGTTGAAAAAAAATAAACAATTTTGCGGTGGTCGATTTATCTCTAGCGAAATTGAGCTGACTAAAAAGTTCAATAGCAGTACAGAACGCTGAATAGTGCGACCCTTCGGCAAGTACCGGGTAAACCACGACTCAAATGCCGATAAGTGTAGAAAAAGATGAACACTTCGCCAGGTCAGTGCAGGCTGTGCGTCGCAACGAAGCCAAATAGAATTACAAAAGCAGGTAACATAACTATGAATATTCAAAATATAAAGACTCTCGGAGAATTAAAAAGATCCGGTTACCAATACCGAAGCATCAAAGAAGAATTGCGCCAAAATCTAATTGGTAAGCTTAAAAGAAAGGAAAACACTTTTCCCGGGATCATTGGTTATGAAGATAGCGTGGTGCCTGATGTGGAAAGAGCCATATTGAGTAAACACAATATTCTTTTTCTTGGATTGCGCGGCCAGGCGAAAACAAGAATGGCAAGATTGATGACCGAGTTACTTGATGAGTATATCCCCTGTATTG
>JAICPX010000174.1 GCA_025929635.1 Chitinophagaceae bacterium | reverse complement strand
CTTGTCGCAAGGTGATCCGGTTTTTTTTCGCTGTTAATTACAGCAAGCAAAACACCGGGACGCGCAGAACCCGCTGAGCAACCACAAACTGAATTTATCATAACAAGCGTAGTTCCTTTTTTTGCCAATTGTTCATCCACTTCCTTAGCCGTTAATAATTCAGAAAAGCCATGTTCGGTCAGCTCTTCCTTCATTGGTATTACTATTTCTTCGGGATACATTTCTTCTGATTTTTAATGGGCAAAATTAATCAAAAATGAGCCCCAAATTGCTTTCAAACGAATTGCTTGATAAACTGTCAGAAAAATTTTCTCATTTCGGAAATTATGTCCTTTGCAGGCGTATCAAACACGCAAAGCGTCATCAAAAATCGGCTTCTGCTGGCATGGTATGTGGTTTGAAATAAAGAGGAGGGAACAACAGCATTATAACAAACCTATAAAATTACAATTATGACGCATTCTAAATTTCATAACCGCAATTTCGATCGTTCATTCGACAATATGGTCGATGAACTCTTTCATGGCCTGCCCGTAGTGTTAAATGATGGTTATAACTTTTTAACGAAGCAGGGTTATGTGCCGGTTAACATCAAAGAAACAGAGAACGGTTACATTCTAGAAGTGGTGGCACCTGGTTTCGAAAAAACTGATTTCAAAGTAAACATCGACAACAATGTCCTGACGGTCTCAGCTGAAAAGAATTCGGAAGAAAAAAAAGATGGCGTCGGCAATGCCTCGCAAGAGAAGCAAATACGTAAGGAATACAGCTACAGGAGTTTTAAACGTTCTTTCACAATTGACGACAAAATAGATGCAACCGCAGTTGATGCTTCTTACGTCAATGGAGTGTTGAAATTAAACCTTCCTAAGAAGGCGGAAGTCAGAGAGGCAGCAAAAGATATTAAAATAAACTAATAGTTCTTCTATATATTTTTCTCATAAGCAGTTGGTTTTGGTTTACACCCTGCCGTTTCTACGGCGGGGTTTTTTATTGATCCTTAGCAGGATGCTCTCCTGATGGAGACGGCCATCAACGCATAAGGCAATCCTGCTATCCGACTTTTACTCGCAGCCCTGTCGCCGCCTTGTATCGATAAGAAATTGAATCTTCCAGTGACCATTAATTCTTACCAGTTGAAATGAATTTACACCACAATGACTGAATTTACCGGCATAATAAAATTTATAAGGTGTCCAGACAACTGCAAGTGGTCCATCAATCTTCACTGTTTCAAAAGTTATCCTTTCATCCAGTGAATCTTTTTTAGCCATACCGATCTGCGAAGCAAAATCACTTACACGTTCACTATGCACAAAAAAAGTTCCGTCCGGTTTACGTCGAATTGTTTGCAAAACTGCACTATCCGCAAATGCATCTTTCAACATGGATGCATCAGTATTTTTCATTGCCACGAAAAGTTGATTTACCACTGCTTTAACAGAGTCTTCTGCAGTTTGTGCGTTTGTTAGAATGGAAATACACTGTATTGCTGTTAATAATATTAGAATTTGCTTCATTTTCTATCTTTTAAGATTTTCTGGTAAATGAATTGTGATTATAAATGTAAATATCCTGCATATGAAAATGATCAAAATTCTACAAGCGGTTAGTTTGTTGGCAATTTTAGTTGTTGCCGTTAGCTGCAGAACAAGCAGACCAACCGGGAGAACGTATCCAAGAGGATATCCAACTGATCCTTATCCTGATTACCCGCGTCGCGATTATCCGGCAGAATACCCAAGACGTGATTATCCGGTATACCGTGGCAGCGATCCTAACCCGCAAAATCTACCGCCGGGCCAGGCCAAGAAAATCTACGGTGGCAAATCCGCAAAAGTGTACGCGCCTGGTCAAAGAAAAAAATATACATATCGCCGGTACCCACTCGTCATCCGTCGTACCCCCGATATCGTTATTCGCCGGTATAATGATGGTCGATATTATTATAAAAACCCTGACGGTTTCATGTATTGGAAAGGTTATGATGACCGATATTATCTCGATGAAAAATACGTGAGAGATATGGAGTACGACCAGGGCGAATATGATGATTGGAAATACAGAGGAAAGAATGGTAGCTCCCATGAGGGCCGGGGAAATAGCCAGGCAAAACAAAAAGGTCAGAAGGATAAAAATCAGAACTATCAAAAAGGAAAAGGCAAATCGAAGAATAAAAATTGATCCTTACCCGAACTAAACCTTAAAATTTTTAGCCATGAAATCAGCAGCCGCCCTGCAAGCAATAATTGTTCTGTTATTGATAGCCTCTGCCGCCAGTTGCGAAGTCGCCAAAGAGTATTCCACAAGGGTATTCAAGCCAAACCTGCCGCAAGAAAAACCGGATAGCGCTACGGCTTTAAAATTTATGCAGTTTGACAGTGGCAATCCATCAGATAGTATTGACCTGAAAGAGTTTTTTGCGAGAGAAGTAAAAGAAGCTGATCACCCGGATGTGATCAGGGATTCAGCGTCCACCGAAACAGTGATAGTTGAGAATAAAAACATTCGAAAAGAACCACCAACGGATGCTACAAAAAGAGGTGTTACCAGGTCAAAAAGGGTGCGGCAATAAGTTCTTACAACAGTACCAGGGCTTTTCCATCTTAACCAAGCATTGCAATAATGTCCTGTGAAGCCCGTCCCAAAGGGATTCCTTCGTAATAAGCGTGAATTGGAAGAAAAGGCTTCTTTATTTATAACCCAGGATCTTCAACATACTTTGTGCTGTTTGCTGCTTGGCATATAACCAATCGGTCAGCTTACCATTTTTGTCATAGCCTACGATCACGTGTTTTGGTGAGGGGATCAAGCAATGTTTAATTCCACCATAACCACTGATCTGGTCCTGGTAGGCGCCGGTATGAAAGAATCCTACATATAATGGTTCTCCATTTGTGCTTTTTGGCAAGAACACCTCGTTAATATGCTCTTCCGAATCATAGTAGTCATGACTGTCACAGGTGATTCCGCCCAGCACCACACGCTGGTATTCCTGGTTCCATTTGTTTATTGGTAACATCAAAAACTTCTCCCCAATTCCCCAGGTGTCAGGCAATGTGGTAATGAATGATGAATCGATCATGTACCATGTCTCTTTATCATTCTGAATTTTTTCGCCGATCACACTATAAATATGTGCCATGCTTTCCCCCACAGTAAAGCTTCCGAACTCAGTAAAAATATTGGGCATTGGAACTCTCGCTTTTTTACACGCAGATTTTATGTTGCGGATGATCTCATTGATCATGAATTCATAGTTATACTCAAAGCCAAGGGAGTGTTTTATCGGAAATCCTCCGCCGATATTTATGGAATCCAGCTCCGGGCATATTTTTTTTAACTGGCAATAAAGATTAATGATCTTATTTAGTTCACTCCAATAATAAATATCATCTTTAATTCCTTTATTAAGGAAAATGTGCAGCATTTTCAGCTGGAACTTGCTTTCATACCCTTCTATCCTGTCAACATAGAATTCCAATATATCTTTTGCCCTGATACCAAGACGGGAAGTATAAAAAGGAAATGTTGGTTCTTCTTCTGCCGCCACTCTTATACCAACCTTGAAAGTATTTTTTACGCTTTTCGCATACTCTTTCAACTCATCTTTATTATCCAATACCGGGATGACATTGGTAAAACCGGTGTTCAATAAATTGGCAATGCGTCTTGTATAATTCTTTTGCTTGTATCCATTACAAATGATATACATGTCCTTAGTGATCTTCTTTTTGTCGTAAAGTTTTTTAATGATCTCAATGTCGTATGCATAAGAAGTCTCCAAATGAATATCACTCTTCAGCGCCTCTTCAATCACAAAACTGAAATGTGAGCTTTTGGTGCAGTAGCAGTAATGATATTTCCCTTCGTACTTATGTTTCTTAATAGCGGCTGCAAACAGCTGTTTTGCTTTTTTTATTTGCATACCAATCTTCGGCAAGTAAGTCAATTTCATCGGCGTGCCATATTTGGCGATCAACGCTCTCATGTCAAGACCATTAAAATAAAGATTGCCGTTGTCTACTTCGAGACCTTCCTGTGGAAAATTGAAAGTTTGCTTTACCAGGTCTAAATAAGTGTTGTTCATTAAAACTTAATGGGTTGTTTGGGTGGTCAAATTCCTTAACAGCAACAAATGTATAAGTTTGAACAATTCAAAAAACAAAAAGCCAGCCATGATTTTTCAAGGCCGGCTTTGCATTGGTCAAATATAAACTCATTTTACTTGTGCGATCAGCCCTTTGAACGTCTCGGGATTGTTCATTGCAAGATCGGCAAGTACCTTACGATCCAGTTCGATTCCTTTCTTCTGAAGTTTGTTGATGAATTCAGAGTAAGTGATCCCTTCTTCCCGGCATGCTGCATTGATACGTGCAATCCACAATTGACGATAGTTTCTTTTCTTCAACTTGCGACCTACGAACATATAGGTCATACCTTTTTCCACTACGTTCTTGGCAACGGTAAGCACATTCTTTCTTTTGCCATAAAAGCCTTTTGCTTGTTTTAATATTTTTTTTCTGCGTGCCTTACTTGCTGCAGAGTTTACTGAACGAGGCATATCTGAATGATTTTAGATTTTAGATTTACGATTTTAGATTGAAGTCTGAGGGCTGAAGTCTGACTTCATACTTCCGACTTCGGACTTCTTACTTCAGCCTTAAAAGGCGCTTGACAAAATCAAGATTTGCTTTGCTCACCAGCCCATCATGACCAAGGGCCCTTTTGCGCTTTTTAGATTTTTTAGTAAGAATGTGTCGTTTGAAACTCTTTTGGTGAGTGATCTTGCCTGTCGCCGTTACTTTGAAGCGTTTTTTGGCACTGGAATTTGTTTTTACCTTAGGCATCTTAATGCTTTAAAAATTAACCCTTGAGGTGTAGCGCTCAGGCGCCATCTTGGTGAACCTCTTCAGGAATCGTTTAGTAGAGACCGGGTATGCCTTGACTCTACAAGGACCTTTCTCTAATACCGTTTATAACGGGCCGGCAAAGATAGGCGGGAATTGGTGTCCGGCAAAGATGAATTTGAAAAACCTCATTCCTCAATCCAGCCCTAATTCTATTCTCTGTTTCCTTGGGATCCTGGATTTTATGAGTTCATAACTCTGCTGCAGGTAGTTTTTCAGATCTTTCTTGCTAAGCCGTGAAGAATCAATGCAAAGCACCCATTTTGCCCGCGCCAGGTACGGGGCCGGCTGAAAGCCGGCAGATTCAGATAGTTCATCAAATTCGTCATCCGTTACTTTAAACGAAAACTGGTGCGGCGGTTCGAGATTTGTTACGCAAAACATTTTTCCACCAACACAAAAACAGAGATCATTACCCCATTTTACATCTTCGGTAACAGCAGGGAATTTTGAACAAATTGATCTGAGTATTTCGATGTCCATGGAAGTTAATCTTCGTCGTCACTAAATGCAAGGGCAAAAACTGAAACAGCCCAAAGAAACTCACAATCCTTGCTCCTTAATTGCTCTGACATCTTCTTATTGAATTCCTTTTCCCTGGCAGGAGTGTCATTGTATTTCTCGTACTTCTTATCTAATGCCAATCCGCAACGCCCTGCCTCTGTTTCTTCGGAGTCCATTATGGTTCCTAATATCTCTAATTGCTCAGAAAGTTCCCTTCTTACGGGTACGTCTAATTTTTCGATCTCTTTTGTAAAAGATGTTTTAGGGTCAGCACTTTTTGCCACACGAATGATCAACTGTTGAAATTCTGCGGAGATGGTATCACTTAGTTTCTTATAACAATTACAGTATTCGGTTGCTACTACTGCATAGTCCTGACCAAATGAATCAAGCGCTATGCCTGTACACAAGGCAATAATGATGAAAAACTTTTTCATAGATAAGGTTATTGGGATGATTAAATGTCAGGCTTTTTTCTTTTGGCTCTTGGGAGCAAACATTGCCAGCATACGACGGCCTTCCATTTTGGGCATACTTTCCAGTGTGCCGGTCTCCGCGAGCCTTTCTGCGAACTTTAAAAGAAGCAGCTGCCCTCTTTCCTGGAATTGTATAGCACGACCTTTGAATTGTACATACGCTTTTACCTTATTGCCATCTTTCAAAAAATTCTCAGCATGCTTGGCCTTGAAGTCAAAGTCGTGATCGTCAGTATTTGGAGTGAATCGAATTTCTTTTACCTCGGCCGTTTTGCTTTTGGCCTTCATTTCTTTTTCCTTCTTCTTCTTGTCGTACAGGAACTTGTTGTAATCAATGATCTTACATACCGGCGGATCGGCTGTTGGAGATATCTCTACAAGATCCAGTTGTTGGTCTTGCGCCATTCGCAAGGCGTCCGGCGTATTGTAAACACCTACTTCTACATTTTCACCCACAAGTCTTACTTGCGGAACTCTTATGAACTGATTGATGCGATGCTCGGCTTCTTTACGCGGCACAAATCTGCCCCTAAATCCACCTTTGTTAAAACCACCGCCCGGTTTGTTAAAGCCGCCGCCGCCACCGGGTCTGTTAAATCCACCACCTGTTCCTCCCGGTTTGTTAAAACCACCAGGCCCACCACCTGGTTTTGGTCCGCCTTGTTGTACTGACATTTAAATTGTTTAGTTAAACTCCCATCCCCTAAAAGGGAGTCATGTTGTTTTATTTTTTTCCTCAATAGGGATTGAGGTAATTGAAAAAATGTTCAATATTCAATGTTCAATGCTCAACCTTCGTTTAAAGAGGAGCTAAAGTTGTTAATTGAACATTTTACTTAATAGTCATTATTCTCCTCTTCGTTCCTCAACCTCAAGCTTAATCTCATTCAAAAATTCTTCAACTCCTTTCACGCCTGTATCACCCTTTCCTTGCCTCCTTACTGCCACTTTATTTTCATTCATTTCTTTTTCACCAACCACGAGCATGTATGGGACTCTCATCAATTCAGTATCGCGTATTTTCTTTCCTATTTTCTCGTTACGGTCGTCAACCTCTGCACGAATATCTGATTTTTTCAGTTTATCAGCTACACTCTTTCCATAATCCAAAAACTTGTCGCTGATGGGCAGCACTTTTACCTGTACCGGGGCCAGCCATACAGGAAATTTCCCTGCATAATGCTCCAACAGGAACCCGATAAATCTTTCATGAGTCCCTAATGGCGCCCGGTGAATAATCAATGGCGTCTCTGGCTTGTTATCATGATTGGTAAACTCCAGTTTGAATCTACGTCCCTGGGCAAAATCAACCTGGTTGGTCGCCAGGGTGAACTCACGGCCAATGGTACTCCATATCTGGACATCAATCTTTGGACCATAAAATGCCGCCTCATCCTGCACTTCAACAAATGGTGTATTTGTTCTTATCAGCACATCTCTCACTAACGCTTCGGTTTCCTTCCAAAGTTCGGGTTCGTCCACATATTTCTGACCAAGCTTTTCCGGATTGTGCAAGCTCAAACGCATCACATATTTTTCAATACCGAAAATCTTAAAGTATTTAATGTACATATCATTCACGGCCTTGAACTCTTCATAGAACTGTTCTTTTGTGCAGTAGATATGTGCGTCATTCATATGAAGACAACGAACCCGCATCAATCCAAACAACTCACCACTTTGTTCATAACGATAACATGTTCCATATTCAGCTAACCTGAACGGAAGATCTTTATAACTCTTCGGTTCAGCCGCAAATATCTTATGGTGATGCGGACAGTTCATCGCTTTTAAATAATATTTCTGTCCTTCCAGCTCCATCGGCGGATACATGCTGTCCTGGTAATAAGGTAAGTGACCACTTGTAAGGTACATGCTCTCTTTTGCAATATGCGGAGTTACTACTCTCTTGTATCCTGCTGCTAACTCCGTTTCCTTTGCAAGTCTTTCTAACTCTTCGATGATGATCGTTCCGTTGGGCAACCACAACGCCAGCCCCGGTCCTACATCATCATCCATTGTATAAATTCCTAATTCCTTACCGAGTTTTCTATGGTCTCTTTTCCTGGCTTCCTCCAGCAGCACCAGATATTCATCCAATTCTTTTTGTGAGGGGAACGTTACTCCATATAGTCTTGTCAGCTGTTTATTCTTTTCATCGCCTTTCCAATAAGCGCCGGCAATATTTGTAAGCTTTATTGCTTTTATCAATCCTGTATTCGGAATATGCGGACCACGGCAGAGATCAGTAAAGTTTCCCTGTGTATAAAAAGTGATCTCCCCGTCATTCAGCTGCTGGAGTAAATCAAGTTTATATTCATCTCCTTTTTCAGTAAAATATTCAACAGCTGCCGCTTTTGGCATTTCCTTTCTTATATACTGGCTGTTCTTCTTAGCTAATTCATTCATCTTTTTTTCAATTGCCGTCAGGTCCTCTTCTGATATTTTTCTATCCCCAAGATCCATGTCATAATAAAAACCGTTTTCAACCGGTGGACCCACCCAGAACTTTACACCCGGGAACATCCCTTCTACCGCTTCAGCCATCAGGTGAGCTGAAGAATGCCAGAACGTAGTTTTACCTTCAGCATCATTCCATGTGTACAATTTCAGGTTTGCATCTTCATTGATAGGTCTTGACAAGTCCCAAACCTGCCCATTGACACCGGCAGCAATAACTTTTCTTGCCAATCCCTCCGATATTGATTTTGCAATGTTCAGTGCAGTTGTGCCTCGCTCATACTGTCTAACCGCGCCATCCGGAAATGTAATGTTGATCATATAATTATATCTTGAAAGAGCGCCAAAATTAACAATCTATTGCTAGATTATTGTGCAGCTCAAAAAGGTTAATATTTAATTTCACTGAGTTATGGGAAATCAAGCGAAT
>JAICPX010000121.1 GCA_025929635.1 Chitinophagaceae bacterium | reverse complement strand
CCCAGGGCTTCCTGGCATTTCCCTTTCCAGAAATGGGCATCAGCAAAGCTGTTGGAAACTTTAATAGCAAGGTCATAAACCGCCATCGCTTCTTTATACTTTGATTGTTTATAAAGAATTCTTCCTTTTTCCATATGAGCATCCAGGAAGGTATAATCCTTTTTTATGCAGGAATTGAACTGTTGCAGCGCTTTGTCGTAATCTCCTGTATTATAGTAATAAACACCTTTCAGGTAATCTGGGTTCGGATCTCTCTTGCTTTCGTCGTTTTTGTTCATCGAGTCGCAAATCGCAAGTGCTTTGGGATTTTTTGTTTCAGCATAAAGATTTGCTAATTGTAAACCCGCTTCGGTCAATTCCCCCGGTATCACAAAAAATTCAAATGTTTTGATGGCACTGGCTGTATCACCTGCTTGTGCCAATAGCTCTGCCCTTTTAAACATCGCATTAAAATAGATCTTCATTTGAGCAGAGTCACCCCATTTTAGGTTCATCGAATCTAAGAAATTGATCGCCTCCCTGAACCTGCCGGCATCCTGCAAGGCGACAACAAACTCAAATTTGAGTGAAGTATCATTTGGGTATTTCTTTATTGAATCCCGGAATGAATTGAGCAACTGTTGGACAGTATCTTTCGTCTCGATAGTTTTTACAGCGGAGCCATTATCATTACAGGCAATTACAATAAGAATAATAAGCGGCAGAACTAAGAGATTTTTCATAAAATATACAGGGTGATTTGACAAAAGTCTGACATTTGCCGATGTTTCTGAAAATAGTTTTGCTAAAATTTTTTAACTGATGCGTTATATGAGATCATTTTCATTGGTTGCGGCCTTTATAACCGGGCTTATTTCAATTTCGTTTATAACAGATAGCAGGCCGATTGACCCACTCACCACTCACCTCCCGGTAGCAGTCGGGACACCATTCACAACAGACACGCTGCAATACCCAAGCGAAACACATTTAAAGAACGTCCAACAGCTCACTTTTGGTGGCGACAATGCCGAAGCGTATTTCAGTTTTGATAGCAAGTGGGTGATCTTTCAACGCACAAAAGCCGACCAGGGAGTTCCCTGCGATCAAATATTCATTGGTAAAGTTCCCGGGCCCGGGGAAAAATTTGAATACAAAATGGTAAGTACCGGTAAAGGAAGAACAACATGCGGTGCATTTTTAAAAGATGGTAAACATGTAGTCTACGCATCGACGCATCTTGGTGCAGATACTTGTCCACCGGTGCCTGACAGAAGAAAGTATGGTAATAAGTATATCTGGCCCCTGTATGATAGCTACGATATTTTTATGGCAGACCTTGATGGAAAGATTGTAAAGCAATTGACGACAAGTAAAGGTTATGATGCTGAAGCAACAATTTCTCCGGATGGAAGATCGATGCTGTATACCAGTGATAAGGATGGCGATATCGATCTTTATTTAATGGACCTGCAAACGGGTAAAGAGAAAAGAGTTACCAATACGCTTGGCTATGACGGTGGCGCATGGTTCAGTCCCGATGGAACAAAGATCATCTGGAGAGCAAGCCGTCCTAAAACTGAAACAGAAATTAAAGAGTATAAAGATCTGCTTGCTGAAAATTTAGTGATGCCAACAAACATGGAGGTTTTTGTCGCAAATGTTGACGGAAGTGATGCAAAACAAATAACGACATTTGGACAGGCAAACTGGGCGCCTTATTTCATGCCTGATAGTAAACGCATCATCTTTGCAAGTAATCATGAATATAAAAGAGGGTTTCCTTTCAATTTATATACAATTAATGGAGATGGAAGCGGTTTGAAAAAGGTTAGCCATGACAATGGTTTTGATGCTTTCCCAATGTTCAGTCCCGACGGCAAAAAGCTGATCTTCTGCAGTAACAGGAACAACGGTGGCACCCGGGATACCAATGTATTTATAGCTGATTGGCAAGAATAAATTCGGGGTTCATACGTTATTGGAATGGTATCTGGTTAATCCATCATATTTAGAAAACCAACTGTATGAAAACGATAGCCTTTATTGCCGCACTCCTGTTGCTTAGCACTATTGCATGCAAAAAAGAAACTACTTTCACCAATAATCCCGATGCTGATGACCTGCATAATAAAGCTGTAGGATTCTCCGCAAATCAGCTGTTGAGCGCCGGTACATATAAATCTTTAAAGATCGAAATTCAATACGTCACAGGGTATGCACCCGATGCTGCGGCGCTGAATCATCTGCAAAATGTATTAAGTAGTTATTTAAACAAACCATCGGGCATAACCATAGTTACAAAGGAAATTTCAACACCCGTACCAACGGTTTTGTCCATTGACCAGGTAAAGAGTCTCGAGGAAGAGAACAGGACCGTGTTTACGACAGGCGACCAGATCGGGGTTTATTTTCTGTACACGAATGGAAGTTTTACGGATGATAAAGTTTTAGGTGCTGCATTCCGGAACACATCAATGGTTTTATTTGGTAAAAAGATCCATGAAAATTCGGGTGGATTGGGACAGCCCAGCCGCACAAAACTCGAAGCTACGGTGCTGGAGCATGAATTTGGCCATATACTTGGTCTTGTTGATATCGGGTCTCCCATGCAAACCAATCATAAAGATCCTGCGCATGGCAATCATTGCAGCAATACAAATTGTTTAATGTATTATGCCGCCGAGACAACGGACATTCTCGGGTTCCTGGTTACAGGTAATATTCCTTCACTTGACGCAAATTGTGCAGCTGATCTCCAGGCTAATGGTGGCAAATAATCCCGATAGCTACCGGGATGAGGGTTGAAGTTTGAAGTTTGAGGTTATGGGGAATCAATTAACTTCGGTCTCTAAACCAAAAATCGACTGTCATGTACAACGGGATGCTTCACCTGCATAATGTTCTTCGCTGGGTAATTTTGATATTATTACTTGTATCGCTTGTCCAGGCCTTCACAAAAAATCCTTCGCTGAAGAAAACAAGTCTGTGGCTAATGATCACCGCACACATTACACTTGTGCTGGGAGTCAGTCAATGGATGATCGGAGATTGGGGAATCAAGAAGATACAGGAGTTCGGGTTCGGCACAGTTATGGAACATAGCGCCTACCGGTTTTTTGCAGTTGAGCATTTTGCAGGGATGCTTATCGGCATTATACTCATTACAATTGCCAGAGGTAAAGCAAAAGTTTTAAATTATAAAGCCGCTTCATGGTTGTTGCTGATCGCTTTAATTGTCATTCTTGCCACGATCCCATGGCCATTCCGTGACGCGGCCATCGCCAGACCATGGTTCCCGGGGATGAAGTAGGAAGTCGGAAGTCAGGAGCCAGATATTATTTGTTGGAGACGTACATCGTCCATCGTACATCATACATCAGACCTCAGACTTCATTTCGCCTTGTCTTCCCGGTAAAATATCTTTCCGACGATCTTCCATCCATCTTTTGTTTTCAGCAAGCTCATGATATCGTGGAAATAAAAGGTTGGGTATTCGATTGTGAGTTTGGCAGAAGCGGCATTGCCAAATACCTGGATATTTTCAATTTTGGTTTTCCTGTCTAGTTTTACTCCATTGTTCCTTGCTCTTGCCATAAAATCTTTCAATGAAACATTAAATAGTGTGTCATTTCTCATATACCGCATTTGTCCATCGGGAACAAACGCTTTTGAGAACATAAGACTGTCGCCATTGGTGGCGCCGTCTAAATAATAGGTAAGAACGGTTTGAATTTCCTGCATCGGTTTCAGATCGGTTTGAGCTTTTGTGGTAAATGAAAGAATAACAAGAAATACAAAGGAGAAAATAAGTTTGCGCATAAGTCTGGTTTTAGTTATTTGCTGAAAAATAGAATGATCGGTTTATAATGGAAAGTTAAATATCAATCAGCGATTGATTTTGAGGTTAAGAGAACATTGCTTAACTCGAAGCAAAACTGTTTGACCTGGCGGCTGCTTCAATAAATTTTTTCATTTCATCCATCGTGCCGATGCTTACTCTGGCCCATAGCCCATCTGCGTATTGATTGGAACGAAGGATTATTTTGTGTTTGTTAAACATGTCTTCTGCAAAATTCCCTTTGTATTTTTTTAAGGGGAAGAAAATGAAATTGGTGTAGGAAGGAGATACATCGATGCCTCGTTTTTTCAATTCATCCACGGTATATTTTCTTGCCGCATCATTTTTTTGCCGACTCATGTTTTGATGTTCATCATCAGCCAGGCTTGCCATGGCCGCAGCCATTGCCAGGTTGCTGATACACATCTGAGAGCTTTGAAAATAATCTGGCTGCAGTTTGCTGATGAGGGAAGAATGCCCGATGATAAAACCAATTCTTAACCCCGCCATTGCATGGATCTTGGAAAAGGTCTTTATCACCAGCACATTCGGATTTTTGTCAATGATATTGATCATCGATTGATCAGTACCGTTTTCCAGGAATTCATTATACGCTTCATCGATCAATACAACTGTTCTTTTCGAAGCTTCTTCACAAAAATTTTTCAAAGCTGAATTTGCAACGATCGTTGCGCTTGGGTTAGCCGGGTTGCAGATATAGACCAATTGTGTTTCGTTATTGATAGCTTTTAGCATGGCCGGCAGGTCATGCACTTTGTCTTTTGTTAATGGTACCTCGATCACTTTTGACCCGATCTTTTTTGCGGTGTTTGGCAATACCCCAAAAGTGATATCGGCCGCAACAATGTTTCCCTTATTAAAGTGCCGGGCCAGCAAAGCAAGTCCTTCACCTGAGCCCGCCGTTACCAATACCTGGTTTTCGCCAACCTTATAGTAATCGCCGATTGTTTTTTTAAAAGATTGCAATGAAGGCACATTGAAATGATAACGATTTGTTTCACCCATCATATCCAGGATGGCTTGTTTTGCTTTTGCAGAAATTCCATAAGGATTCTCATTGGAACCAAGATTAATGACGCCGTTTTCTATTCCCGTGATCCTTCTGAAGCCTTCTTCATTAGCCATTGATTTGAACGAAAACCCTAATCCAACTAATGCCAGTGATGATTGTTGGAGCCATTGACGACGTGATGATTGCTGGGACATAAACAACTGGTTTTGTCACAAACAAGCTACACCAATTTCCAGACAGGCAAAAGAAATTTTATACAGCAGGCCGTCTATCATTTTTGGGTACTTCAATGCTTATTTACAATGTGATAAATTTGATGCTCAATTTGTTCATTCAAAAAAGTTCGGAAGGAGTATTTAGCTTTGGAAAACAATATGAAGAGTAAATCTTTAAAACTGTCTCTTGAGCCTTTGACATCTTCAAACTGGAAGATATTTGAATCCCTGATGGGTGAAAAGGGTGGTTGTGGCAACTGCTGGTGTATGTATTTCCGCTTGCCTTACAAAACGTTCCAGGAAAATAAACCCGATGGAAATAAGAAAATGATGAAGCAATTGGTGAAGAATGGTTTGCCACAGGGATTGATCGCTTCCATGAATAAGGAACCCGTGGGTTGGATCGCAATGGCGCCAAGAGAAGATTATATGAGGGTCGAAAATTCAAGAGTGTTCAAAAGAATTGATGATAAACCGGTATGGAGCATAACCTGCTTTTTTATAAAAAAAGAATTTCGTCACCAGGGATTATCACAACATTTAATCAGAGGGGCTGTTGATTTTGCAAGGAAGAAGAAGATAAAAACCTTGGAAGCGTATCCTGCTATTCCTTATGCCGAAAAAGTGCCGCACCCGTTTTTATGGGTAGGTGTATTATCTTCATTTCTTAACAATGGTTTTAAAATAGTCCGCCAGCAGAGTAAGAGCCGGGCCATGGTAAGGATAGAATTGGAAAAAATGCCAGGTTAGATCGCAAGAGCAGGGCGTCACTACGTGTCGAAAATTCGGTAATGTTGCAGTGTTATTTTTTTACCACATAGTCACATAGTACACAATAGAAAACCACACATAGTGCGTTCTATGTGACAATCTGGGTGCCTTATGTGTCAATGTGGTTCCATTTTTTTTTAAACCGGTAGAGTATTGAAAATTCTTCTGATTATGAGTCAAACAAAGCTTATTGGAAGCATAGGCTATTAACCTATTTTATGTACTCATTGAAACATAGACGATTTCCAAAGGGGTCGTGTACGGTTATCTCCAGCGTGCCATAAAATGTTTCTTCCAGGCCGGGTCGGAGATATTTGTACGGACGGCTTTGTAACTCTTCATAATATTTTTTTATCTCATTACAAATAATAAATACCCTGGCACCGGGGGTGGCATCACCATGGTGTTCTGAAAGATGAATTTGAATATCGTCTTTTGAAATACCTATGTAATAAGGCATGTCTTTTTCAAACTGGTGTTCAAAATCGATGGTAAAGCCAAGCCAGTCAATGTAAAACTCTTTTGCTTTTACAACATCGAATATGCGGAGTATCGGGATATTTTTAAGTAACATTTTTGATTACGTCCTGGTTGGTTAACAAGTTAAGCGAAATTAGTTTTCAACCTTTACTGATGTGGCAACAATTTTGCGGCACTTTGAAACCTTGGTTATTTTTCAAACAATTGTTGAAACTTATTTTTTCATTTTTTAAATCTATCTTATGGCAAAAGTAAAATATATCCCCAGCGGATATCACAACATCACGCCATCTCTTTCATTTAAAGGAGCCGAAGAAGCTATTGTATGGTATAAAAATGTGTTTGGTGCTGAAGAAAGATCGAGGATCAGCGGACATGATAAAAAGATAATGCATGCCGAGATGACGATTGGCGATTCCATGATCTTTTTAGCTGAGGAAAACCCGGAGTATAACAACAAATCTCCAAAGTCATTGAATGGGAATTCGGTTCACCTGCATTTATACGTTGAAGATGTAGATGGAACAATCAAGAAAGCAGTACAAAATGGCGCGACCTTAGCAATGGCGCCGATGGATATGTTTTATGGTGACAGGGTGGGAAATATCGAGGATCCTTTTGGTTATAGCTGGACCATCGCTACTCATGTTAAAGATGTGTCAGAAAGTGAAATGAAGAAAAAGGCAGAAGAATTTCATCCTGAACATGCGTGATCACCTGTTTCCCAATTCAATTATCTCGCAATTTTTGATTTCAGGACCATCGATCGCGAAGCGAACGATGGTCCTTACTTTATGCCAGCCCTGTTTACCTGCAGCGCCCGGATTTATATGCAGGCATTTTATTTTTTCATCATAGATAACTTTCAGGATGTGTGAATGACCGCTGATAAAGAGTTGCGGTTTGTGTAATGCCAATTCTTTTCTTGTTTCAGGATTATAGTTAGGGGGCGACCCGCCGATATGTCTTATCATCACTTTGACCTGTTCGCAATTAAAAACAAGTTGTTCCGGAAACTCGTAACGAATTTCCTGCATATCGATATTCCCATAAACTCCTTTTAAAGCCTTTTTCTCTTTTAACCTCTTAGCCACCCCATCTCCAAAATCTCCTGCATGCCATACTTCGTCGCAATCTTTGAAATAGTCGAATACTTTTTCGTCTAAGAAGCCATGGGTGTCTGATATTAATCCGATTCTTGTCATTAGTCAACTAGGTTGTCTTCTTTCAGAATTTCCAGAACTTTTACCGCGCCGGGAGCAGTTTGAGGTTGGGATAAGTATTCTTTAAGGGTGAAATATCTTAATTCTCCAATTTCAGCCGAGGCTATGGGTTCAACGATCTTATTGACAAGAAAGCAATCCTGCTCCATAACTGTTCCATTTATTTCGCCATATGCCGGAGCCGATATATGCGTATAATAATTCAATTCGTTTTCATGTAAAGGGATATTCAACTCTTCTTCTATTTCACGACGTAGTGCCTGGAGCGCAGTTTCATTTTTATCGATCTTTCCTCCGGGCAGGTAAAAACAGTTTTTATTCTTGCTATAAGCCAGTAAAAGTTTGCGGTCTTTGATTATTAATAAACCGGCAGTTGGTAAGTGCATGCGGCAAAATTCGGGGATTATAATTTAACCGTGAAGACACGATGCCACGGAGAATCACGGAAATCAACATTGTGATACTCTGCCGGCACGGTGGTTTAAAGAGCGTAAATTCGTTTATGCCTTTCCACAGGAACTTCACATACTGGATCGACAAAAGAAAATGAAGCCCCTCCAAACCTCCCCGAAGGGGAGGCTTTAGAAAACTCACTACATTTGTGTATGCCCTTTCATCGCAACTTCACGTATTGGATCGATAAAAGAAAATGGAAGTATATTTTCCTTCTCTCTACCCTGGAGTTGTCCACCATCATTGCTGAGTAGGATTGGTGCAGCACAAGAGTGCGACGCAACGGAAGCTAAATAGTAGCAATACAGTTTGGTACATAACTAAAAACTAATAACTAATAACTTTCTTCTATGCCTCATTACTATAAACTCGGAAACATTCCTCATAAGCGCCACACACAATTCCGCAAGCCGGATGGCGGATTGTATAGTGAACAATTATTCTCTACGGAAGGATTCAGCAATGATTACTCATTGCTTTACCATTGTCATCCTCCAACCCAGATTGTAAAAACGGAACCGCAGGTGGATGTGTCGCCAACCGTCGCCGAGGAAAAAATGCTCAAGCATCGCAGTTTTGAAGGATTTAATATAAAACCTGGTGGTGAATTGTTGCAAAGCCGGGTTCCTGTACTCGTAAACAGTGATTGTCATCTCGTGTTGGCAGCGCCGGCAAGTGGTACCGGTGATTATTATTATAAGAACACCGATGCGGATGAAATGATCTTTGTGCATGAAGGCAGCGGAACGGTGCATACGCAATATGGTGAGTTGCCATTTGGCTATGGTGATTATATTGTGTTGCCGCGGGGAACCATTTACCAAATAGATTTCAATGATGAGAAAAATCGGTTGTTAATTGTTGAATCATTTACACCCTTGCGTTTCCCAAAAAAGTATTTGAGTAAATATGGGCAACTGATGGAGCATTCGCCTTATTGTGAAAGGGATATTCGTCCTCCACATGAGTTGAAGACCTATGATCTGAAAGGCGATTACCTGATCAAGGCAAAGAAAAGAGGCATGCTATATGGTTTGCATTATGGCACGCATCCTTTTGATGTGATCGGCTGGGATGGTTGTTGTTATCCATTCATTTTTTCAATTCATGATTTTGAACCGATAACCGGTCGTGTGCATCAGCCGCCGCCTGTTCATCAAACTTTTGAAACGAATGCATTTGTTGTTTGTTCCTTCGTGCCGCGACTCTTTGATTATCATCCGCAGGCAATACCTGCACCGTATAATCATAGCAATATCGACAGCGATGAAGTGATCTATTATGTTGATGGTGATTTTATGAGTCGAAAAAATGTAACACGAGGCATGATCACCTTGCATCCGGCAGGTATTCCGCATGGTCCGCATCCGGGTGCAGTTGAAAAGAGTATTGGTGCTAAAGAAACAAAGGAATTGGCCGTGATGGTGGATACATTCCGTCCACTGATGTTGACAAAGCAAGCTTTGGAAATTGAGAATAAGGATTATATTATGAGTTGGGCGGAGTAGGGGGAGTTAATAGTCAATAGTCGAAAGTCGTTAGTTGATAGTGAAAGTGGTTGAAACTATAACCCTGGTAAGTTACAGGATCAATCCACTCATAAAATCTTGTGTCAACTGGTGCCTGACCGTAATAAGCACTAACAAGAAAGAAGAGTAATAAAATCATTTTCATGCCGGAGACATTTTGAACACACAAACTATAAATTACCACTCATAAAAATACTGAAAGAATGATTTGCAACTACTATTAGCTTTAAGCTATGCGAAAAACGTTCTTTTTGCTTTTGGTAACCGTTTCCCTGGACTGTCCTGCTCAAAAGACTTTTCAAAAAAACATTGGTGGCGATAAATTTGATCGGGCACTTTTCATTGATCATACAAGTGATGGAGGATATATTGTTTGCGGGTACAGCAGCAGTTTCAGCGCTGGTGGCGATTATGATATTTATGTCGTAAAGCTTGATGAAGCGGCAAATGTGCAATGGCAGAAAACATTTGGTGGCAGCCGCACTGATATTGGATGGGGCGTGAGGGAACTTAAGGATAAAACTTTTTTACTATTTGGTGGGATCGGGATCGACAGCACGAATGATGATATATTCATTACGCGACTTGATGCAAATGGAAATCAACTTTGGCAAAAGACTTATGGCAATGAAAAGTATGAACGCTGCACACAAATGCTGGCGACTTCAGATGGAAATTTTCTCCTGATCGGTCAACGCAATGTCGGGCCCGGTAACAATATCGATAGTTATGTTCTCAAGATCGATGATAAAGGAAATTTGCTTTGGGAAAAAACTTTTGGCGGTAATTTTCCTGAACGAACTTTTTATGGCAGCGAAACTCCTGGCGGTGATTTTCTTATTTCAGGTTTGATATTGCCCTACCAAACTGCAAAGGCCGATATCTTTTTGCTTAAGTTAAACCGGAATGGGGAATTGCTTTGGACAAAATCCTATGGGGAAGAGAATG
>JAICPX010000396.1 GCA_025929635.1 Chitinophagaceae bacterium | reverse complement strand
ATTGTTAATTTTTGTAACCCGAAAAAATAAATTTGGCTATCTACGAAGTTTTCGTAGCTTTACGAAAACTTCGTAAAAATGGAACCGCTAACTCATGTTGAAGAAGAAACCATGCAGGCCGTTTGGCGCACGGGTGAAGGCAATGTAAAAGCCTTTATGGAGCACCTCGATGAAAATATTCCTTATACCACCGTTGCTTCTACCATCAAAAACCTCGAGAAGAAAGGTTATCTGGAAAGCAGGCTATTGGGGAACGCCTATTTATATAAGCCCGCCGTAAGCGAGGCCGATTATAAAAAGAAATTCATGGGTAAAGTGGTGAAAGAATACTTTGACAACTCTTACAAAGAGCTGGTGAACTTTTTTGTCGAACAAAAAAAATTGTCAGCAAAGGAGTTAAAAGAAATCATCAATATGATCGAGAAAGGGCAATAACTACATATGCTTAAGAAACTTTTATCATATCAGCAGTCCTGGGATGATAAAGCAAAACTTCTGAAACTATTAACTAAAATATCATGTCATTACTTATTCAGTACCTTGTAAAGTTGACGATAAGTCTTGCAGTGGTTTGGTTATTCTACCAGTTCATCTTACGAAGGCTTACATTCTATAATTCCAACCGCTGGTATCTTTTAGGTTATACATTGCTTTCGTTCTTTATTCCGTTTATAAACATATCCTCACTACTTGAAAATAAATCAACCGGATTTATCCAGCTTGTGCCTTCGGTTCATGAATATACCATGGCATTAGAAGAAGCCTCGGACTGTCCCGTCCCTATCTGGTCAACGAGCTATGACAAATGGGATTTTGTTGCCTTTGGTTTAATGGTGATTGCTGGCATATTGTTCATACGTTTTGCGATCAGCTATCTCTCATTCCTTAGCATAAAACGAAATGCCAAACTAATATCAAATGACAGAGTAAAAATTTACCAGGTTAATGATGATATTATCCCGTTCTCTTTCGGCAATTCGATATTTATCAACTCCAATTTGCACACAGAATCAGAATTACAGGAAATAGTCAGGCATGAGTTTGTCCACGTGAGACAACGACATACAATAGACATTATGTGGGCGGAGATGCTCTGCATCATTAACTGGTATAATCCATTTTCCTGGCTATTGAAAAGATCGATCAGGCAAAATCTTGAATTTATTGCCGATAATAAAGTGATCGGTAATGGCGTCGATAAGAAACAATATCAGTACTTGTTGCTAAAAGTCATTGGCAACAGGCAATTCAGTATAGCAACACAATTCAATTTTTCTTCATTAAAAAAACGTATAGTCATGATGAACAAATCAAAAAGCGCCAAACGTCATCTGGGCAGGTTCCTTTTTCTTGTACCAGTCCTCGCCATCATCCTTTTGTCGTTCAGACATTCCTTCAGACAAACACCTGGTGAAAACACTGTTGCCAAACCCGTTCTGACGGACACAATTCCCGATATAACTATCGTGAACAGTAAAGGTTTCTATATCGATATCAAGGACGACAACGGGAATTGTACAGTGGTTGTAAAAGATAAAAACAAGAAAGAAGTAAAACGTGTCTTATTAACAGAATGGAATGCAAAAGATGATTATTACGAAAATCTTTATGGCGAGATCTTATCCCCCGAAACCGCACCGATACAGGAAAGGATCAAAGCCAACAACCCGGCCATTACCAATGTGACGATCAAAGGAAACGTAGCTACCGTTACGTTGAAAAATGGTAAAACAGAAGTGTATACACTTTCATTAAAGGATCAGAAAAAAGCTTTTGAAGAAAGATGCGATATCAAAGAATTACCGATCGCCTCAACTGTGCCGGTAGAAACAACTATTGCCGAACCCTTCACAACCGTCAGAGAAGTAAATGTTGTCAGTGAGACCATTGCTGACGATTTTGAAATCAATGACAATAAAGCAGTGATGAAAATGAGAAACGGAAAGGTGGAGGAATACAATCTTGCAGATCCAAAAGAAAAGGCAGCTTTTGAAAAAAAATTCGGAAAGATCTATTCCCCGGCGCTGACGACAACTGGTGTTTATTCAGTGGTCTCTGTGGCAGAAACTGCAGAGCCAACAGTATCCACGACTGTAACTATTGCACCGGCAAAGGAAGTTGCAGCCATCCGCGAGGACGGAGCGATAACAGCTATTGAAGAAGATGAAGCGATAACGATTGAACCTGAAGTACTGCTTACCATCACTCAGAAAACTACAAAGGAAGAATTGAAGTCGTTCCAGGCGGCGCTAAAGGCCAAAGGATTCGAACTCAGTTTTGATGAGACTGACTACCAGGATGGAATATTGGTGAAGATCAGCGGCACGTTAAAGTCAAAAGAAGGCCAGGCTAATTTTGTCGGCGTTGATTTTAACAAGATCATCATCTCCCAGGTCAAGAAAGGAGACAAAACCTATTTTAGAATAGATGAATTGGATAAAAAGAAAGGCGTGAGCTAACACTTCAAAAAATTGACCAAGATTGGCAGGCGTCTTACCGATGTCTGCCATTTGCTTTTTATAAATAATACCAGGGATTTCTTTTTGCTGCCCAGATATATTTTCTCATATTCCTCCAGAAAGCCAGTACCAGGTAAATAATGACCGGCGAACCCATTGTGAGGATGGAAGCATAGATAAAATACTGGCGGATCTTACTGGTGGCTATTCCAAGTCTGTCACCTATTGCGGTGCAAACTCCAAAAGCATTCCACTCAATGAAGGTTTTTAGTCGTTTCATAGTGGTGCAATTTAATTTTTTCAGTCAATTCATCCAAAAGCGTAATATCAACATAGTGTGTTTTCCGTAAATTCGCAACCCATACGCATTTTAGATTTAATCTTTGGTTCCGTCATTAATTATAGATCCGAAATCTAAAATCAAAAATCTAAAATTCTACAACATGGTATTCGATCTCGATCTTATCAAAAGAATCTATGCTCATCTTCCAGCAAGAGTTGAAGCGGCCAGGAAGCTGGTTGGACATCCATTAACACTTTCTGAAAAAATACTATATGCCCATTTGTCTGGTCCATTGCCCCCAAATCCTTACACGCGGGGAAAAAACTATGTTGATTTTGCTCCCGACCGGGTAGCAATGCAGGATGCGACTGCGCAAATGGCTTTATTGCAATTTATGACCTGCGGCCGAAGCAAGGTGGCTGTCCCTTCCACTGTTCACTGCGATCACCTGATACAGGCAAAAGTTGGAGCCAAACAAGATCTTCAGCTCGCAATTGAAACTAACCGCGAGGTATACGACTTTCTGGCCTCAATCTCTAACAAATACGGAATTGGATTCTGGAAACCCGGTGCCGGAATTATCCACCAGGTGGTTTTGGAAAATTATGCATTTCCCGGGGGGATGATGATTGGGACCGACAGCCACACCCCTAATGCTGGTGGTCTTGGTATGATTGCGATCGGTGTAGGCGGTGCCGACGCTGTTGATGTAATGGCAGGTTTGCCATGGGAATTAAAAATGCCAAAACTGATCGGTGTAAAACTTACCGGCAGAATGAGCGGTTGGACGTCGGCCAAGGATGTAATTCTTTGGGTGGCGGGCCAATTAACGGTGAAAGGTGGTACAGGCGCTATCGTAGAATATTTTGGCCCTGGTGCAGATACAATGAGTGCGACGGGTAAAGGGACTGTATGCAATATGGGAGCCGAGATCGGAGCTACTTGCTCTTTATTTGCTTATGATGAAAAGATGAGTGCTTACCTGAAAGCAACAGCTCGTGAAGAAGTGGCTGCCCTTGCAGACAGGGTCAAAGAGCATCTTCGCCCCGATGAACAGGTAGTTGCAAATCCTAAAAAATATTATGACCAGGTGCTTGAACTGGACCTCAGTAAATTGGAGCCTTATGTAAATGGTCCATTTACTCCTGACCTCGCTACGCCGATTTCAAAAATGAGGGAAGCTGTGGAGAAAAATGGCTGGCCTTCAAAACTGGAAGTGGCATTGATCGGGAGTTGCACAAACTCTTCATATGAAGATATCAGCCGAAGCGCTTCAATAGTCAGGGATGCTGTAACAAAAGGAATAAAAACAAAATCAGAATTTACCATTACTCCCGGTAGCGAACAGGTTCGTTATACTATAGAGCGGGACGGTTTTATTAAAGAATTTGAAGATGCCGGGGGCATCGTACTGGCCAACGCTTGTGGCCCTTGTATTGGTCAATGGGCAAGACATATTGATGATCCAAACAGGAAGAACACCATCATAACTTCTTTTAATCGAAATTTTGCAAAAAGAAATGATGGGCTTGCCAGCACGCATGCTTTCGTGGCGTCACCTGAGATCGTAACTGCATTGGCAATGGCAGGAACAATTGCATTCAATCCCCTAACTGATAAGCTGACAAACACCGATGGCGTTGAAGTTTTATTACAGGAACCCACCGGTTTTGAGCTACCCCCAAAAGGCTTTGATGTTGGTGATGCCGGATTCCAGGCACCTGCCATTGATGGTAGTGATGTAGTGGTCAAGGTATCTGCTGATTCAAAAAGATT
>JAICPX010000202.1 GCA_025929635.1 Chitinophagaceae bacterium | reverse complement strand
GTCGTGCCACGGATCAAACCGTGGCACGACTATTCAACCTCTTCAGTTATGAACAAAAAAATTCAGTCTGCGCTCATCTCTGTTTTTTACAAAGATGGGCTTGAACCTATTGTAAAACTCTTATCAGAACTTGGTGTTACCATTTATTCAACCGGTGGTACGCAAAGTTTTATTGAAAAACTTGGAATTGACGTTGTACCCGTAGAAAATCTCACGTCTTACCCTTCTATTTTAGGAGGACGGGTGAAAACATTACATCCTTCCGTGTTTGGCGGCATACTGGGAAAAAGAGACGATGAAACACATGTCGCCGAAATGAAGCAATATGATATTCCTGAGATCGACCTCGTGATCGTAGATCTTTATCCATTTGAAGAAACGGTTGCTTCGACAAACGAAGAAAAAGCAATCATTGAAAAAATTGACATCGGTGGACCCTCGATGATCCGTGGTGCTGCAAAAAATTTCAGGGATGTAGTCGTTGTCGCAGCCAAATCAAATTATGCTGAGCTTGAAAATTTACTCCGTGAACAACACGGTGAAACAACAATTGGGCAAAGAAAACAATTTGCAGCAAAGGCATTTGAGGTAGTAGCACATTATGATATTGCAATCGCCAAATATTTCAATCCTGAAAATGCATTATACTTTCTGGAGTCAGTCAATAATCCCAAGGCGATGCGTTACGGAGAAAATCCCCACCAGTCAGGAGTGTTTTATGGTGACCTGGATGAAATATTTGATCAATTAAATGGCAAAGAACTTTCTTATAATAATCTTGTCGATGTTGATGCAGCGGTCCAATTGATAAGTGAGTTTCCCAAAGTCTCCCCCAACGGGAAAGCCCCGATAGCAACCGGGATAGCGGGGGCCACATTTGCAATTATAAAGCACACGAATGTCTGTGGCATTGCCTGCAGATCTTCAACCAGGGAAAGCTGGGACGCTGCTTTAGCAGGCGACCCCGAGTCAGCTTTTGGCGGCGTGTTGGTTTGCAATCACACAATTGACAAGGCAACAGCTGATGCCGTTAATGAGATATTCTTTGAAGTATTGATAGCTCCTGCATTTGATGAAGATGCATTGGTCGTTTTAAAATCAAAGAAGAATAGGATCCTTTTAAGACAGAAGTCAGATGCCGATACTTATCGGGACGGAAGTCGGAAGTCAGAAATGTACCGCTCTTTATTAAATGGTGTTTTAATACAAGGTATGGATGAAGGAAATTATGCAGAATGGAAAGAAGTCGGTGGCAGGGAAACAACTGTAGAAGAAAAAGAAGATCTCAAATTTGCCAATCTTGTTTGCAAACATCTTAAATCAAATGCAATTGCTTTGGTAAAACACAAGCAGCTGATCGGGAAAGGTTGCGGACAAACAAGTCGCATTGACTCGCTTCGGCAGTCAATTGAAAAAGCAAAACAATTCAATTTCGATCTTCATGGAGCCGTGCTTGCCAGCGATGCCTTCTTTCCTTTTAATGATTGTGTTAAGATGAGTCATGAAGTTGGCATCGAAGCATTCATTCAACCAGGCGGATCTATCCGTGATAAAGATTCAATTGAGTATTGTGTAGAAAATAAACTGGCGATGGTGATGACGGGAATGAGGCATTTTAAGCACTAGTGAAACGTGAGACGTCAAACGTGAGATGTGAGCCCTCAAACAGTGTATTCTTTCACTTCTGACGTTTGACATTCCACGAAAAGCTGAATAGAATTCCCACAGATGAACGGAGCGTCGCAACAAAAGCTTAATAGTACTACAATAGCTAAGTTCATAATTATTCATGCCCTTATTCGATTTCAATAAAACCATTTCTCAATCCACCGATGCTTTAAAAAGCTTATCGGCACTGAATCCTTTGACCATTCGCAAAAAAGGTACAAGAGCCAAAGCCATCTTCGCACTGATCGTTGTTTGCATACTTTGGGGTACCACGTGGCTTGCCAGCAAGCAAGGAGTGATCTATGTTCCCGATGCATTGCAGATGGCCGGGATCAGGCAATTCCTGGGAGGCATTTGTTATGTTGGTTTTTTCCTTTTCAGGAAGGCTGCATTGCCAAAAGGAAAAGAATGGCTACCGATCATTGTGTTAAGCTTTTTAAACTTTATGATCAGCAATGGACTAAGCACGCTGGCATTACAATACAAAATTTCTGCAGGTCTTGCTTCCATCATCGGTGCGATATTTCCATTATGGCTGGTTGTGATTGGTCTTTTTTCATCTAAGTCAAGGATGCCGGCAATGGCGATCATGGGTTTGATCTTTGGCTTTGGTGGTGTATGTATAATTTTTTACGATCATTTAAATGAATTTCTTGACCCAAAGTTCCAGGTAGGTATCATGTTTTCAATAATTGCTACATGGACATGGGCCATCTCCACTTTGTATACCAAACGCCAGGCGATTCACTTCAATCCTTATTTTGGTCTGGGTCTTCAAATGGTGATCAGCGGAATTGTATTGTATAGTTTTTCAGCCGCATCAGGCAGGGCGATTCCCATCGGCGCTATTCCCTGGCAATGCTGGACAGCGATCGCCTACCTTGTCATTTTCGGTTCATTGATCGCGTTTGTTTGTTATTTGTATGCCCTGCAAAATCTTCCAACCGAACAGGCTTCCATTTATGCCTATATCAATCCTATGGTCGCCGTGGTTCTCGGTTCGATCATTTTTGATGAAAAGCTTACGATCTATCTTGCTATCGGCGGTATTGTGACTTTGCTGGGCGTCTATTTAGTAAACAGGGCATACAAGATCAATACTGTGGAGCAACCCGAAACAGAAGGAATTTGATGTTTATGCAGCCGGCTTTTGTAATTCTGTTAAGCTTCCGTTGCGCACTCCTGGACTGCAAGAATTCTATCCAGCTTTCATACATTTGTTGCAGTAGCCTGCCCTGAGCAAAGCGAGGGGTTCAGTAATACTTTTCAGCTTATTGGTCTCCACCCATTCACCACTTTTCGTGAGACGTCAAACGTGAGAAGTGAGATTCGAGAGCTCAAGCAATGTATTCATTCTCGTCTTACGTTTGACGTCTCAGGTCTCACGTTTGACGACCCTAACAAATTCCCCATAAATATCTTTCCACCCTGCAAATGACCTGTAATTTCCCAGGAAGCTATTATGCCAGATCGTGATCAGTGTTCCATTTACAGCCTTCACTGCATTATAATAATGCATCATTTCTTCATAAGCCCTTTGGGGCAAATATTTCTGTTCAAAGAATGAATTTGCTTCCATATAACAAAAAGGATGAAGCAGCAGGTCCGTTTGTTTCTCGTTTCTCAGATCATACCAATAAAATGGTGATGCCACGGAAGCACGGAAACCATTGATACTGCCATAGCCCATCGAATAGTCGTCGGTGACACCGGCGTTGATCAATCTCCGGAACGTATGTGGCAGGGTAAACCGGATATAATGTTGTCTTGAAGCAGTTATCTTTTTACCTGAAACCGATTCAAGGGTCTTAATTTCTTCCGCAAGCAGATCTTTTTGGTCACCACTGGCCCAGGAAGGATGAATACCTACCGTATACTTATCCGCATGCTGTTTTATCAAATGTTGCATCGCAGGATTTGAAGGCGCTATGTTCTTATCATACCTACCTTTCTTTTCAGCAACATGAAAAAAGTAGATCGGCTTTACGTTGTTTTGCTCATGCAGCCGATCCATCCATTCGTACGCGTCATAGGGATCTTGTTTCTTATTCCGTAATACGGTTACTCTTTCATTCACCATTGACCATTGGCCCTTGACGATCGATTTTGCGAGACCCCCGATTATTCTATTTAATTCTTTGTTCTTAAAAGCATAAGCTTCATCAATATCATAGGTTGGTAAGAAATTGAAGGTTGAATATTGATCCCGATAGCTATCGGGATTGAACATTGAAAATTTCTGTTTCAATACTTTTTTAAATTCCTCAATCCAAATATTGATCAATGGTATATTCAAAAACCCCTCCCGATATGCCGCCGAATTTTCATGGGCATATCTTCCATATTCATCTTTTTCATGCGGCAGGTATTCTTCATAACGGCTTAGCAAATAAAAAACAGCGGCAAAAATGTCAAATGGATAGTCCCCTTCGGATTTGAAGAATGCCTTAACGTCATTTAGTCTGAAACAGGAAATATCTTGTTTTTTTAGCGAATCTTCAAATAGCAATGGATAATTTATGATCAACAATTCATCGTTAGAAATGGTTTCATAACCATAATTGATCTTTGGTCCAATGTAATCATTGAAATAAAAAGTATCATCGGTTAATTGAAACGCTTCACCTGTAATTTGCTTACCAATAAAATCGGCAACATATTGAAGACGTGGAGTAATTCTATTTGCGTAAACGATCACCTTTTCGAAGATAATTATCTGTTTCCGTATTTTTCCTTCCAGAGTTGGTTGAATGATTTTTTGGGAAATATCATTTCACTGCGGTGTTCTTTCCAACCTTTCAGCAGACTGTTCACCACCCAATTCTTTATCCTGGCATTGCCTATATTCATTAAGCTGCGGTTCAACATTGCTCTTTTCCAAAGTTTCCAGCCTGTCCTTTCGGAAAAACTGCTGTAACCCCCGTCAACCGCTTCATGACGATTCTCCAACAACAATTCATGAAGATTGATCTTGACCGCGCAAACTTCGGTGCAATTACCGCAAAGTGATGATGCATAGCTCAGGTGCTTCCACTCATCCATTTGTTTGAGTTGTGGAGTAATCACCGAGCCTATCGGGCCACTATATGTTGTCTCATAACTATGGCCCCCGATATTCTTATACACCGGGCATGCATTCAAACATGCTCCGCATCGAATGCAATATAAACTCTCTCTTGCCTTTTCATTGGCAAGGATATTTGTCCTGCCGTTATCAAGCAGGATCACATACATTTCACCGGGCCCGTCTTTTTCATTTTCCTGTCGCGGACCCGTGACGATCGTATTATAAACGGTGATTCTTTGACCCGTGCCATACGTGGCCAGCAGCGGCCAGAATAAGGAAAGATCATTCAATGACGGAATAAACTTTTCAATTCCTGCAACCACGATATGCGTTTCAGGCATTCCGCAACTCAATCTTGCATTACCTTCATTTTCGGTAATGGCAATGGCACCAATATCGGCTATTAAAAAGTTCGCGCCGGTTATTCCTACTTCTGCTTCCACATATTTTTTTCTTAATACCTGTCTTGCTACCTGTGTTAGCTGCCCTGGTGTAAGATTGGGATCAGTCCCTAACTTCTCAGCGAAAAGCCTGGCAACATCTTCTTTGCTTTTATGCATTGCAGGCGTAACGATATGATAAGGCGGCTCACCATCCAGTTGCTGAATATATTCCCCGAGATCGGTTTCAATACTTTCAATTCCCTTTTCCGCTAAAAACTTATTGAGATGGATCTCTTCTGTGACCATGCTCTTGCTCTTCACCAGTGTTTTGCAGTTCTTTTCCGCGCAAATTTTTCCAATTTCATCCAATGCCTGTTGCGCATCTTCTGCCCAAATAACTTTAGCTCCACGCCGGGTGATCTTTGCCTCGAAACTCTCCAGCATCTTATCCAGGTTCTCGATGGCTTTCCATTTGATATTCTTTGCCTTTTCCCTTGCCAGGTTCACATTCCTGAATTGCGTTTTGCCAACCGGCACAACGGAATTGTATCGACCAATATTGAAATTGATCTTGCGACGATGTTCTTTATCGGTCGCTTTAGCAGCGCTCTTGGCTATAAAAGATTTGGAATGCTCGGACATATCTACAAATATAGTGTCAGTTTATGGTTTAACGTTTTTCGTCTATGGTTTGGCAGTGTGTCAAGTTTGAATTTTGAACAACATAGGATCATAGGAACATAGGATTTCACATAGATTTCTATGTGTTTCTTTCTTACTGTGTCCTATGCCCTTTGTGGTTCCATTGTGAAGTTGTTGTGTGTAGAGTAAATATTTTGAAATTGATACACTACCTATAGTTTAGAAACTTTCACACACGATAAATATTCTTATTTGCCTTTTTTAAAATTTCGTTTTATCCAATCAACTGCCTTTCTGACGTAATACTCTTCATCATTTTCCAATGCCTTTACTCTTTTCATTATTTCAGGGTGGAGTGATTTATCTTTTGTAAATACTTCAATGATCACAAGCGATAATCTTCTTTCCCACAAATTTTTTGACTTCAGCAATTTTGCTGAGAGCTCGAATATTTCCTTTTGGATCTTCTTTGCAACAGGTTTTAGTGACTGCATCCCAACCGCATCACATTCCGCCCAGTTGGAAATATCTTTAGTAAATGACGCAACAAGCCTTAAAGAAAGTTCCGGATCTCTTTTACAGATCACATTCAGGAGTTTTGCGGCGAGCAGTTTTTCCTCAAATGCCCCGGATCGCCAAAGGCCTTTAACCAGGTCAAAGCCGCCTTCTTTATATTTCTTCGACAATACATTCAATACCGGTGTCCTGATGCCATAAACTCTTTGCGCATTTGGAACAAATTTCAAAGCGGCTGCTCTGGCTTCCGGAGTTGCATTGGCCTGCAACTCATTCTGAACCTGTTTTAATAAAACGGACATCAGCGTATACTGTTTTTTATTTTATATTTTTCACAGAGACTATCCGCTCTTTTTCTTAATTGTTGTTGATATTGCCATGACGGGTAATGAACCGAACCGTACAGTTCTTTATATTTTTCCAGCAGACCGGGATAATTATTTCCAAGAAATTTAAAATAAAGTTGCTTGCTATCCCTCTCCTCATCACCAAAAAGAGTCAGGCCCGCTACTAATATATAATGTGCGCCATATTGTTTTGCTGCAGCAATAATTTTTTCCAGCTCTTCATCAGTATCACTGATAAATGGCAACAGCGGCATAGCGTTAATTCCACACAAAAAACCATTCTCGTTGCATTCTCTTAAAGTTTCTAATCTTGCTTGAGGAGCAGGTGCGCCAGGTTCAATTTGCGTTGCCAGCCTTTCATCAGTAGTAGAAAACGAAAACGAAATGATAACTCCGCGGCCGGGATTTTGGCTTAGATCGCCAGGAACAATTGCTTTTTCATCAATTTGCTTTAGCAGATCAAAATCCCTGGTAATCAATTTTGATTTTGTCGAAATAAAAACAGGGAAACGATGCTTAAGGATTATTTCTAATAATTCTCTTGTTAAACCAATCTCTTCTTCTACCTGCATATACGCATCTGTTGCTGATCCGATTGCAATAAAACCATACTCGTTTTTCTTTGCCTGATTAGCAAGTTGTTTATCTAAAATTGCCACAGCATCTTTCTTAATTATGATTTTTTCAGCAAGGTTTTCTCCATACTTGCTTCCATGCACATAGCAGTATGTACAATTGAAACCGCAACCTTCGTAAGGATTGATAGAATAATCATCAGGAAACCAGTTATCTCTTTTCTTGTGCCTGTTAAGGATGGACCTGACTTCTTAATAAGCGATCATTTTGTTTCTTCATGAAAATCTTTCTTTGCTATTTTTTCTAAAGCATCATAGAATTCCTGGCCGTATTTTCTGATCAAAGGTTCTTTTAGAAATTCGTAAACAGGCACTTTTAGCTTTTGTCCAAGTGCACAACCAGGGCTACAGAGCTGTTCTCTGGGTTCATAATTTACCCGTTCATAGTCACCATATTTACCTTTTTTGATGGTGACCGGGTACAAATGACAGCTGACCGGTTTTTTCCAGTTGATCACACCATCATAATAAGCTTGTTCAAATGCACATTTGATCATCCCGTTCTTTTCCCTGGTCGCATAAACACATATTTCTTTGTCGCTTTCAATAGTGGGCGTTACCCAGCCAAATTCCCTGTTATAAACATAATGGCCCTGTCTTTCCACTTCATCAATCGAGGTTTGAGAGAGATAAGGCTTGATCTTTTCATACATGCTGGCGATGAT